>JANNGC010000441.1:0-15145 GCA_031380445.1 Pedosphaera sp. | reverse complement strand
GCTGCGGCCTTGTTGTGCGCCCTCGCGGCATCTTTCGCTGCTCACGCCGCTACTGCGCGCCCGCCGAACGTCCTCTTCATCGCCGTCGATGACTTGAACAACCATCTCGGCTGCTACGGAAACAAGATCGTCCAGTCGCCGAACATTGATCGCCTCGCGGCCAGCGGCGTGCGCTTCGACCGGGCGTACACGCAATTTCCTTTGTGCAGTCCCAGCCGCGTGTCACTGCTCACCGGACTGCGCCCGGACACGACGCGGGTGTATGATCTGCAAACCGATTTCCGCAAAGGCACGAACATCCCGCACGCCGTGACCATTGCCGCAATTGCTCCGCAGCAACGGTTGGTTCGTCGCGCGCGTCGGCAAGATGTTTCACTACGGCGTGCCTGGCCAGATCGGCACACCCGGACTCGACGACGCGCGCTCGTGGGACCTGGCGCTCTACCCGCGCGGTCGCGACAAGGATGAGGAGGACAAGGTCATCAATCTCACTCGCGGCCAGGACAATCCCGAGCGCAACCCCAACCGCCCGCGCCCCACCAACCAGCTCGGCGCGGCCCTCGCCTGGCACGAGTCCGCCGGCCAGGACCACGAGTTCACGGACTCGCTGGTCGCCGACGACGCGATTCGCCTGCTGGAGAAGCATCAGGACAGACCGTTCTTTCTCGGCGCCGGTTTTTACCGTCCGCACGTCCCCTGGATCGTGCCGAAGAAATATTTTGATCTTTATCCGCTGGAGAAAATTACGCTGCCGGCCAATCCGCCAAACGACCGCGACGACATTCCGCCGCCTGCGCTCTGGGTGAAGAAATGGAATTACGGCCGCACCGACGACGAAGTGCGCGGAGCCATCCGCGCCTACTATGCCTCGATCACTTACATGGACCGACAGCTCGGGCGCGTGCTCGATGCGCTCGACCGGCTGCATCTCGCCACGAACACGATTGTCATTCTCTGGGGGGATCACGGCTGGCACCTCGGCGAGCACGGGATGTGGCAGAAGCAAAGTCTCTTCGAGGAGTCCGCGCGCGTGCCGCTCATCGTGCGCGCGCCCGGCGCGAAAGGGAACGGACGCGCCTCGGAACGGATTGTCGAGTCGCTCGACGTGTATCCGACGGTGGCGGAGTTCTGCGGCGTGACGGCGCCGGAGACGCTGGCGGGAAAAAGTTTGCTGCCGCTGCTGAAGAATCCGCGCGCCAGTTGGGACCGCCCGGCCTACACGCAGACGCGGCGCGGCAACGGACCAAATAATTTTTTCATGGGCTACAGCGTGCGCAACGAGCGCTGGCGCTACACCGAATGGGACGGCGGCGCACAAGGCGCGGAACTTTACGACCACGAGCAGGACCCGCGCGAATTCACCAACCTGGCTCGCGATGAGAAGCACGCCAAGACGGTGCGGGAGATGAAGGGGTTGCTGGAGAAGATTCGGTAGTCTCGCAGGAGAATTCCCGCTGGCCCATTCGTGGCGGCTCTGAAAAGCTCCGCGCACACCTATGGCTGAAAACGCATCCGCAACCGCCCCGGCGCAAAAAGTCCGCCTGCCGCGCGGCGTTCCCTTCATCATCGGCAACGAAGCCGCCGAGCGCTTCAGCTACTACGGGATGATGTCCATCCTTACCATCTACCTGAGCCGGCAGTTGAATCTCGGCGACGTCGAAGGCAAGAAGGTCGTTCACCTGTTCGCGACGGCGGTTTATTTCCTCCCGCTCTTCGGCGCGTGGCTGGCGGACAAATGGCTCGGGCGTTACTGGACTATTCTTACCATCTCGATGTTTTACTGCGCGGGCCACGGCGCGCTCGCGCTCTTCGAGGGCAACAAGGAGGGCGTGTATCTCGGTCTGATTCTCATCGCCATCGGCGCGGGCGGGATCAAGCCGTGCGTGTCGGCGCTCGTCGGTGATCAATTCCCGCCCGGCAACGAGCAGGGACTCACGCGCGTGTATGGCTGGTTCTACTGGTCGATCAATTTCGGCGCGACCTTCGGCTTCGCGCTCATTCCGATGCTCCGCGACACCCACGGCTACAGTTGGGCCTTCGGTGTGCCGGGCATCGCGATGGCCGTGGCCACGCTCATCTTCTGGCTGGGGCGGAAGAAATATGTGCGCCAGCCACCACAACGGGAGTCCAAGCAGGCCGGCATCTTCTCCATCGTGTTCAACCCGCAGACCGACGAAGACCGCCGCTCGGCCCGCGCTGTCGGTCGCATCTTCCTCGTATTCCTCACCGTCCCCGTCTTCTTCGCCCTCTACAATCAAGTGAACACCACCTGGGTCTTGCAGGGCGAGAAGATGACTCCGTTTCAGGTGCCGATTTTTTACGACTTCGCCAACTGGTTTGGTGGAGGCGTCATCCGTTTCAAAGTGGACGGCGAACGGATGCAGGCCGTCGGTTCCATTCTCGTGATGATTTGGGTGCCGCTCCTCACGTACTTAATCTACCCGTTTTCCGAGAAGGCGGGTCTGCGTCCCACGCCCTTGCGCCGCATGGGCCTGGGCATGGTGCTTGCGGGCGTCACCTACGTCATCTCCGGCTGGATGCAGGGCCGCATCGACGCGGGCGAGCAACTGAGTCTGGCGTGGCAGCTCGTCCCCTACATCGTGCTCGTCGCCGGCGAAGTGCTGGTGTCCGCGACAGGCTTGGAATTCGCCTTCGCCGAAGCGCCGCCATCGCTGCGCAGCATGATGATGAGCCTGTGGCTGCTCACCATCGCGGGCGGACATTTCCTCATCGCCATCTTCACCGACCTGAACGCGCGCTTCGTGAAAGCCAGCGGCGCGAAAGAACTCTACTTCTACGCCGGGCTGATGTTTGTGGTGAGCCTCATCTTCATGGGCATCGCGACGTGGGTGGGGAAACGCAAGCACTCTGCCACGTGATTTTTTGGAGCACTGAGTATCGCTCGGCTCAATGCCGCCGGCCTGCCCAAGCCGAGTGATGCTCGGCGCTCCGTCAGTGGATACCTCCGTCCAGTAGGGCTGTCACCCTATGGCACCGGCCTCGATAGTAGGTTCGGCCAAAAAAAACCGGCGGACTCTCGCGAGTCCGCCGGTCGTGAATGCTGGCTTGGGCCTTACGGCTTCTCGTCGGTGACTTCCGCCGCGTCGAACGCGTGCTGGAGCGCCACGAGGTCTTCGCCGGGCTTGAGCGAGTCGAGGATCTTCTGCTCTTCGCGGAGCTGCTCGTCGGTGTAGGCAGCGGCCTTGATGGACAGGCCGATGCGGCGTTCGGCCTTGTCGATCTTGATCACGCGCGCGCTCACGTCCTGGCCGGGCTTGAGCACGTTCTTGATCTTGTCCACGCGCTCTTCGGTGACCTGCGAGATGTGGACGAGGCCGTCGATGTCATGGGCGAGGCCCACGAAGGCACCGAAGCTCGCGAGCTTGGTGACCTTGCCGGTGACGAGGTCGCCGACCTTGTAGAATTTGTCGATGGCCGACCACGGATCTTCGCCAATCTGTTTCACGCCCAACGCAATGCGCTGGTTGGTCTTGTCCACTTCGAGGACTTGCGCCTCGACTTCGTCGCCCTTCTTCAGCACTTCGCTGGGGTGATTGATCTTGCGCGTCCAGGAGATGTCCGAGACGTGAATCATGCCATCAATGCCTTCCTCGAGTTCGAGGAACGCGCCGTAGCTGGTGAGGTTGCGAATCTTGCCAGTGACACGCGTGCCGGGCGGATACTTCTCCGCCGCCTTTTCCCACGGATTGGTTTCGAGCTGGCGGATGCCGAGGGAGATTTTCTGCTCCTCGCGGTTGATGCCGAGCACGACGGCTTCGAGTTCCTGGCCGGGCTTGAGCACATCGGAAGGTTTCGCGATGCGCTTGGTCCACGAAAGCTCGGTGACATGCACGAGGCCTTCGACGCCGGGTTCGAGTTCCACGAACGCGCCGTAGGGCACGAGGTTGACGACCTTGCCTTTGACCTTCTGGCCGACGGTGAACTTGCTTTCGATCTGTTCCCACGGATTGGCGAGCTTCTGCTTGAGGCCGAGGCTGACGCGTTCCTTTTCGCGGTTCACGTCGAGGACGACCACGTCCAGTTCCTGGCCGACCTTGAGGATTTCGCTCGGGTGCCCGATGCGGCCCCAGCTCATGTCGGTGATGTGCAGCAGACCGTCGAGACCGTTGAGGTCAATGAAGGCGCCGAAGTCGGTGATGTTCTTGACCACGCCCTTGCGGATGTCGCCGGGGGTCATGTCGGTGAGGAGCGCGGCGCGGCGGGCACCACGTTCGGCTTCGATCAGTTCGCGGCGCGAGAGCACCACGTTCTGACGGTCCACGTTGATCTTCACGACCTTGAACTCGTAGGTGTTGCCGATGAACGGGGCCAAATTTTTCGGCGGGATGATGTCAATCTGCGACGCGGGCAGGAAGGCCTCGACGCCG
The DNA here is from genome assembly GCA_031380445.1 of Pedosphaera sp. Classification (GTDB taxonomy): domain Bacteria; phylum Verrucomicrobiota; class Verrucomicrobiia; order Limisphaerales; family SIBH01; genus JANNGC01. Next base: position 10,757 of record JANNGC010000441.1, on the reverse strand, counting down.
ATGTTGACGATGAGACCGCCCTTGATGGCGCTCTTGACCTTGCCGGTGACGGTCGTGCCTTCGCCGGCGATGAGGAGGATGCGGTCCCAGTTCTTTTTGAACTCGGCCTTTTCCTTCGAGAGGATGACGTTGCCTTCCTTGTCTTCGAGGCGCTCGATGAGCACGTCGATTTCATCGCCGACCTTGACGGTCTTGATGTCGTCGAACTCGTTGCCGGAGATGGCACCTTCGGATTTGTAGCCGATGTCCACCAAGACTTCCTTGGAGCGGACTTCGATGATTCTACCCTTGACGATCTGGCCAGTGGCAAAGCCCGTGGGGCTTTGCTTCATGGCTTCTTCCATTGTGAGCATAATGACTACTGATTTCCCTGACTGAACCTGTGGGAGACGTGGGGCGGGTGGGCCTTTGGTCTCCATTGCCGAGCAAACACAATCCGTGGCAACGGAGGGTTGAATGTTCGGTTGTTCGTTAACTGTTTTTTCTCAGCCTCAACGAGCCTCGGCACACGCCGGACTCAGGCGGCGTGGAGATTAGGCGGGGACGGATGGGGCGCAAGCGCAATTTCCGGCCAAGACAGTCCCCACGACCGGCCCGTTACTCCTTCGTGATCGTCTCGTCGAGGTTCAGCAGCACGCGCGCGATGAGCGTGTAGGCGGCGAGTTGCGCGGGCGTGGTGCCGGGCGGCAGGTCTTGCGGGACGGCGGATTTGCCGGTGCCGACTTCGGGCGCGCTGATCCAGCCGTCGGCCATGCGCTGCTTTTCCTTGTTCAAGAGCGCGGTGAGTTCCTGCACTTCATCGGGCTGCGGGGAGCGGGCGAGCGCGCGGCGGAAGGCGTAGGTGATGCGTTCCTGATCGGTCTTGCCGCCTTCGGTCAGCGTCTTGCGCGCGAGGGCTTGCGAGCATTCGACGAAGAGCGGTTCGTTGAGCGAGACGAGGGCTTGGAGCGGAGAATTGGAACGCTGACGGCGCACGCACGCGGTATCGCCGTTCGGCACGTCGAAGGTTTGCAGCGCGGGATACGGCGTGGAGCGGCGACGGAAGGTGTAGAGCGCGCGGCGATATTTATCCGGGCCGGTCTCGTGCTTCCACGGGAAGGGTGCGTAGCTCGTGGGCGGTTCGAACAGGAACGTGGGCGCGGGGGGCATGACGCTGGGGCCGCCGAGTTTGGGATTCAACAGCCCGCTCGCGGCGAGCGTGATGTCGCGGACAATCTCACCTTCGACGCGGAAGCGTGAGCCGCGCGCGAGCCAGCGGTTGTAAGGGTCTTTCTCGATCATCTCGGGCGTGAGCTTGGAGGACTGCTGGTAAGTCGCGCTGTTCACGATCAGGCGGTGGAGATGTTTCACGCTCCAGTTGTGCTCCATGAAATCCACCGCGAGCCAGTCGAGCAGTTCGGGATGCGACGGCAGTTCGCTCTGCGTGCCGAGGTCTTCCGGCGTGGTCACGAGGCCGTTGCCGAAGTAGGCCATCCAAACGCGGTTCACCATGACGCGCGCGGTGGTCGGGGCTTTGCGGTCGGTCATCCATTTCGCGAAGGTCAGGCGCGAGCCGTCGGCGTTCATCGGGAGCGGATTCAACACGGCAGGGACGCCGGCCTGCACGGGGGCGGCGGGCTTGAGCCAGTCGCCGCGGCGGAGCAGGCGCGTGTCGCGCGGCTGTTCGCGGGAGGCGAGAGTCATCGAGGTCGCGCCATCGGGGTAATCTTTCCAGAGCGCGGCGCTTAGGTCATTGGCGTCCTTCCACTCCGGCACGGTGGTGCGCCAGTAGGAAAAGACAGAAGAGACTTGAAGGGGCGTGCGCTGGGCGCGCGGAATCGAAAAGATGTCGCGCACCTTCTTGGGAATCGGATCGGCTTTCACTTCGCCGCTGGCCTTCGTGGCGCTGATGCGGAAGCGGCCGAGGTTGTTGTTCATGTGGTCGTCGCTGTTCCAGCCGCCGTGATTTTGCTGGAGTCCGATGCGCCAGTAGGTGCCGTTGGTGAAGCCGAGCGGCTTCTCCGCCACGAAGACGGCCTTGCGATCCTGATTGCGCTGGCCGGGGCCGACGTTGATGCCCCACGCCGTGTTGCCGTTGCCATCAATGGCGAACTGGATCGGCCCAGTCGGGCGGCTGTTCGTGGTCTTGTTCGAGAAATTAATTTCCAACGCGCGCTCGGGCTGCGTGACGTCGGCGGTGGCTTCCTTCCACTTGGCCTTGGACTTGTTGGTGATTTGCTTCACGTCCATCGCTTCGACCATGAATTCGCTCAACGCGCACGTTCCGTTGAAGGCGCGGCCCGGTCCGCCGTAGGGCAGATTCGGATCGGTGAGCAGTTCGAGACGGAACGCGGTCAGCCCGGTCAAATCATTCGTCGTGCGGAACCATTGCGTCATGGTCGTGGGCGCATAACCGCAGGCCAGCCACGAGCCGTCGCCCTTGTCCTCGTAGCGTTGCGACCGCTCGCCCTCTTGATGGATGTCGCCGATGACGATCCACTCGGGCTGGTGGTCGCGCACCGAGTCTTCCCACGCGGCCATCTTCTTTTCCCAGTCCGACGCGCGGTGTTTCATGTCCGCTTCCGTCTCGGCCAGCTTGCGGTGGAGCTCCGCGAGCTTCATCTGCTGCGCTGCCGAATAGACCACGGGCCGCGCTTCGTGGTCGTTGTTGATGAAGGCGAAGAGCCGGTAATACTCCTCCTGCGAAATGGGATCGAACTTGTGGTTGTGGCACTGCGCGCACTGGATGGTCACGCCGAGCATCGCCTTCCCGATGGCGTCCATGCGGTCGAACATCGCCTCCATGCGGAACTGCTCGGGGTCAATCGCGCCCTCCATGTTGACCATCGAGTTGCGGAGAAAACCGGTGGCGACGATCTGGTCCTGCTTCGCGTTCGGCAACTGATCGCCCGCGAGCTGCTCGACGATGAACTGGTTGTACGGCAGATCGCGGTTGAAGGAATTGATCACGTAGTCGCGATACGGCCACATCTCGCGCGACATGTCTTTCTCGTAGCCGTCGCTGTCGGCGTAGCGCGCGGCGTCGAGCCAGTGCCGCGCCCAGCGTTCGCCGTGGTGCGGGGAAGCAAGCAGGCGATCCACTTGTTTGGCGTAGGCGTCCTTCGATTGATCGGTCAGGAAAGCATCCACTTCCTGCGGCGTGGGCGGCAAGCCGATGAGATCGAGAGAGAGGCGGCGGAGCAGCGTGACTTTGTCGGCCTCGGCGGAGGGCGCGAGGTTTTCTTTGGCAAGACGAGCGAGGATGAAGCGGTCGAGGGGGGAGGAGTAATCAGTGAGCAGTGAATCAGTAATCAGTGCTCCGCCTTTCGTGGCCGCACCGCCCGTTCGAGACTGATTGCTGATTACTGTCTTACTGATCACTGGCACTTTCGGCCGCACCGGCGCCTTGAACGCCCAATGCTCCTTCGGGTCTTTCCCGGCCGCGATTTTCTCCGGCATCTGCGCGCCCTGATCGATCCAGGCGCGCAGCACGCCGACTTGCTCGCTGGAAAGCTTCTCGCCCTTCTTCGGCATCTTGAGTTCGGCGTGCAAGCCGGCGACGGCGTGAATCAAAATGCTCTCGGCGCCCTGGCCTGGGAGGATGACTTTCCCGTGGTCGCCGCCTTGCAAGGCGGCGGCGCGGCCGTCGAGGCGGAAGCCAGACTCCTGCTTCTTCGCGCCGTGGCAGTTCCAGCAGCTCGTCTCGAAGATCGGCTGCACGTCGCGCGTGAAATCAATCGGGCGCGCGGCGGCGGGTGGAAGTTTGGAGAGGTCGGCGGCGAGCGCGGCGCATGTGGCCACGGAGCCAGCGGCGGCGAGACGGATCAGTTGACGCATGGGTCTCATGGTGATTCGGACAAAGTGTTTCTTACGACGCCCGGCGCGTCACCGAAATTCTAGGAGAGTTGAGGAGGGAAATTTGTCTCACGCCAAGTCCGCGAAGAGGGCAAAGGGGGAATGGACGGGAAATACTTTGCGTCCTTCGCGGACTTGGCGTGAGGCACTTCCCACCCACATCTCCCTTCGACACTGGGCGCTTTCCTGTTTCACTCCCCGCCATGAGCGACGACGCGCAACGGCTGGAGAAGATTGAATCAAATCTCTCGCACCTCGAACGGCAGTATGAAGAGCTGAACCAAGTGGTCATCGAGCAGGCGCGCATCATCACGCGGTTACAAAAGGAGCATGCCAAAGTTTCCACGGCCGTGCAGACGATGGAGATCGACCGCATCAGCGCGAACAACACCAAGCCGCCGCATTACCAGTAGCGCTGGGGCGCGGGCTCCAGCCCGCTTCACCGTTCACCAGCGCGAGGTTCGGGCCATTCTGAGAACGCTCGATAGTGGAACGCTGAAGCGGCATAAATGCCGCGCTCCATCGAAGCGGCCTGCGCTTCGCACTTGCGCGTTTCGGCAAACCGCCGTCTCCTTCGCCCATGAAATTCCCTCGCTGCCTCGCGCTCTGCGCGGTGTTCTTTCTCGCCGTCACCGCTCATGCCGCCGCGCCGCCACTCATCGTGCTGGTCAGCGGCGAGGACGAATACAAGTCGGCGGAGACGCTGCCGGCCTTCGCGAAATTTCTGGAGACGAACCACGCCTGCAAAACCATTTGCCTCCTTCGCGAGTCGAAGCCCGACACCATCGCGGGACTCGAAGCCCTGGAGCGCGCGGACCTGCTCATCCTCTACGCCCGGCGCATGACGCTGCCGGACGAGCAGTTAAAGAAATTCCAAAACTACTTCGCCTCCGGCAAACCCGTCATCGGCCTGCGCACGGCGAGCCACGCGTTTCAAAACTGGCTGGTGTTCGACAAGGAAGTGCTCGGCGGGAATTACCAGAATCATTACGGCAAGGAGCTGCTGCCGAAGATCACGCGCCATCCGGCGGCGCAGCGGCATCCGATTTTGCGCGGCGTGCCGCAGGCTTTTGCCTCCGCCGGTTCGCTCTATCGCAACACGCCGTTGCCGACGAACACCACGGTGTTGCTCACCGGCCGCATCCCCGACCACACCGAGCCGGTCGCGTGGACGCACGACCGCCCGGGCGCGCGGGTTTTCTACACCTCGCTCGGACACGAGAAGGATTTCGAGGACGAGGCGTTCCGACGGCTGCTGATCAATGCCATCCAGTGGGCGCTGAACAAACCGATGCCCCGCTAGTTTCATGGCCGGAGGAAATTTCTGGTTTTGCGCGGGTCGCGTCTCCCCTCACCCCAAGGAGAGGGAGCGCGGAGTGGCGTGCCGGGTTGATTCACATTCCCGGCCGCGTTTGGGAGGCTCTCTTTGTTTTGAAAATCATTTTTCACCATCAGTCCAACCTGGATAATTTTTACTATTCTGCTCTTCCCACTTGGCCCGCTTCCGCGCTGAATCGGGGTCATCGCCATGAAACGTCACTTGCACGAGCCGCTCACGAAACGGTCGGCGGTTCTTGCGCTCGCCGTGCTGCTCGGGCTGGCGTTGTTCAGTGGGGGCGGATGGTATCTCTGGGTGAAGTTCAGCGGGCGTCCGCTCTCGGTGGCGCAAACCAAGCGGGTGATCTGGAAACATCTCGGGAAGCAGGCGCGTCCGAAAAAATTTCAGCCGCCGCCTGCTGCGGCGGACGCCATGATTCTCGGTGCCGGGATTCCCGCGCCCGTTCTCACCACCACCACGAATCGCACGGGCCGCATCCGCATGGCCGCGCGCACCAGCCGTGGTCCGCTTGATTTTCCGGAGACCACTTTGTCCGAATACTTCCGCACCAATCAGGAGATCGCGGCGAGCTACGACATCATGTACCGCTTCATCGGCGAACAGCTCAAAGCCGCCGACGCCGTGCTCACCAGCACGAACGGCGCGCGGGAATTCACCGCGCTCGCGCTGGCGGGCGAGGCCAGCATTTACGCGCGCACCAACGCGCTCGACTACTGGCTCAGCGCGCGCATCTGCGACGCCTACTTGTGGCCGCGCCTGGCGCTGGTGGCGGGAACCAATCGCGCGGCGGTCACGCAGGACGCGGTGCTGACCGCGTGCGAACTGGCCTACCGCGACGCGAGTGAAACGAACAACATGATCCGCGCCTACGAGATGATCCTGGCCCGCAGCACGCGCACCGCGTCGCTGGATCAGGCGCGCTTCCGTCTCGCGCTGATCTACATTGACCACGAACGGAACGCCGAGGCGCTGAAACTGTTGCAGTCCCTCCAGTCGCTCAAGTCGGCAAAGATTGCTCGTGAGATCGGGATGTTGGAACGGGCGCTGGCGGAGAAACCGAAGTAATTTTGGTGGGGCGAGACTCCGTCGAGCCAACCATTACGTGTGCAGTGAGCATTCTCCCAAGAGCCGAGATGCTCGCTCCGCTCGCGCCTCCTTCGTCGGCAGTTGGTGCTCGACGGAGTCTCGCACCGCCGCGCTTCACATTTCAGCACGCGTTTCGAGATTCGCCCCAAAGGCCAGCAGTCGCTCGCGCAGTTCATCTGGCGTGAAAGGCTTCTGCAAAAATCCCGCGAGACCCTGGCCCACGAAACGCGCCCCGGCCTCTTGCTCGCTGTAGCCGCTCATCAAAACCACGCACGCGTCGGGCCGCAGCTTGCGCAGCTCGCGGAAAGTTTCCTCGCCGTCCATGCGCGGCATGGTGAGGTCGAGCAGCACGGCGCAGATGGATTCGGAGCAAGTGCGGTAGGCATTGAGTCCTTCGATGCCGTCATTTGCCGTCACGACTTGGAAGCCCATGGACATGAGAATCTTTCCCGCCACGCGGCGCACGCTCTCCTCATCATCAATGACCAGTATGGTGCCGGTGCCGCGCCATTTCGGCGTGACGAGCTTCTCCGCCTTGACGTCACTCGCGGCGTTGACGGCCACGGGCAGCAGCAATTTGAAAGTGGTGCCGCGCCCCGGGTCGCTCCGCACTTTCAGCGCGCCCTGATGGCCGCGCACGATGCCGAGCACGGCGGAGAGACCAAGGCCGCGTCCGGTGAATTTCGTCGTGAAGAACGGCTCAAAAATTTTCGCCTGCGTCTCCGCGCTCATGCCGCAGCCGGTGTCGGTGACTTCGAGTGACACGTAATCGCCTTCGGCCAGTTCATCCGCGCCCACGAGGCTGTTCAGATAATTCCGGTCCGCGCGCAGCACGGCGGTGTGGATGGTGATGGTGCCGCCCTTGTCGTCGAGCGCGTCGGAGGCGTTGATGACCAGGTTCATGATGATCTGGCGGAGCTGTGTGGTGTCGGCCAGGACGGCGGGTAGATCGTCCGCGAGCGCCAGTTGCAGCACGGCTTTTTTGCTCACGGACAATTGCAGCAGGTGAACGGTCTCGCGCACCATTTCGCTGAGGTGAACGGGCTTCACCGTGAAGCGGCCCTTGCCGGAGTAGGCGAGCATCTGCCGGCACAGGTCGGCGGCGCGCTGGGACGACAGCTCGATCTGCTCGGCGTAAGATTGCACGGGCGAATCGGACGGCAGCTCCATGCGCGCCAGGCAGGCATTGCCGAGAATGCCGGTGAGCAGATTGTTGAAGTCATGCGCGATGCCGCCCGCCAGCACGCCGAGGCTCTCGAGCTTTTGCGCCTCCTGAAATTTTTTCTCGATGGCCTGGCGCTCCTCCTCCTGGCGATGGCGCTCGGTCACGTCCTGCACGCTGCCGACCATGCGGACGGCGCGGCCCGCCTCGTCCTGCACGATCTCGGCCCGCTCGTGGACGTGCGCGACCGCGCCATCCCGACGCAGGACGCGGTGCTCGATGTCGTAGCGCGTGCCGCCGGCGAGCGCGGCCTCGGACGCGGCGCGGACGCGGGCGCGGTCCTCGGGATGCACGCTTTGGAAAAAGGCCTCGTTGGTTGGGAGGAAACTTTTCGGGTCGTGTCCAAAGATGCGGAAAGTTTCCTCGGACCACGAAAGCTGGTGCGTGCCGGCCTCCATTTCCCAACTGCCCACGCTGCCTAACCGCTGGGCGTGAACGAGGATGTTTTGCGTGTCGCGCAACTGCTGCTCGGTGCGCCGCCGCTCCGCCACTTCGCGTCCGAGCGACGTGTTGGCGTGCAGCAATTCCGCCGTGCGCTGCGCCACCGTCTGCTCGATGACCTCGGTACGGCGCAAAGAAATCCGCACGTAGCCGCCGATGAGCAGCGTGGCGCTCAGGCCGCCCGCGAGAATGAAATGCGGCAGCCAGCTCAACTGCGATTCCCACCAGGACGGCACGGGGCGGAAAAGGAACGTCCACTTGCGCCCGCTCACGCGCAGTTGCGCCTCGTGATGGCGCGCGGCGCGGTAGGCGGTTTCGGTCGGCGGCAGATCGTCCTCCTCGCGCAAAATCACGCCGTCGAAGAGCACAAACCGGCTCTTCGGATTCATCGTCGGTGCGTCAATGACCAGCGTGTCCACGCCCGCGACCGGCACGTCGCGCCACGCGGCGCGCAACAGTTCGCGCACGCGGAACACGCCGCGCACCGCGCCCACGAACGCCGCCCGGCGTCCTTCCTCCGTCTCGGGAATCTTGCCCAGGCGATAGACCGGCAGCGTGAGAATGATGGCGGCCTGGTTGCCGATGTCTTGAATCGGCTTGAGCGGCCCGGAGAGCGCGGGCTGGCCCGTGTCGCGCGCCAGCGCGAGCTGCTCCGCCGCGCTCCCCGTGGCGATGTCGAAGCCCACGACCATTTCGTTGCCGCGCAACGGCTCAACGTAGAGGACCGGAAAATACTCGGCGCGTGGCCCGGCATCCTGCTCGAGTTGGCCGGCGGCGTTACGTTCGACGATGAAATAGGGCAGGCCCAGTTCGCGGCTCACCTGGCCCTCGAACTCGGCGCGACGTTGCTGCGGAATGCGCGGACACCATTCCAAAACTTGAATCTCCGGCTGCTCGCGCACGATCTCTTTGGCCCAGCCGCGAAACTCCCGGCGGTTCACCTCGGGCGACATCTGCATCAGCCGCTGCAAGCTGCGCATGATTTCCAGATGCCGCGCCAGGCTGGCCTGCAACGCGACGTAATGCGTGTCCGCGCGCCGGTTGAACTCCGCCTCCGCGCGCAGCACCTCCTGCTGCCGCGCCAGAAAAAACGCGGCGAACGAAAGCAGAATGCCGCCCACGGTGACTATCCACCACGGAGCCGCGCGCCGCGCCGATGACTTCACCGGGGCGCTCATGCAATGAAACAGGCCGATAACATGTCTCCATGCCATCGGCCCGTTCGGGAAGAGGATTAAGCGGCGGCTCTGTTCCGGCGCGCGTTACAGCTTCGCCAGCGCCTGATCCATCGCGCTGTAGAGCTGGTTCATCGTCGCCTCCGTCTCGTCGCCCATGTTCGAGAGGCGGAACGTGGTGCCTTTGATCTTTCCGTAGCCGCCATCAATCAGGAAGCCCTGCTCCTTCACGAGCTTCTGGAATTTCGCCACATCAATCACGCGCCCGCCGGGCCGCGCGCCGTTGCTCACGCAGGTCAGCGTCACGGATTCAAAGCCCGGCTCGGGGTAAAGATTGAACCCATGCTTCGCCGCCCACGCGCGCGTGGCTTCGGCCAGCTTCAAGTGCCGCGCGAAGCGTGCGTCCAGTCCCTCGGCGAAAAAGTCATCGAGCTTGGACGACAGCGCGAAGACGTGGCCGATGCTCGGCGTGCTTGGCGTCATGTCCTGCTCGGCGTTCTTCTGGAACTCCACGAAGTCGAAGTAGTAGCCGCGATCTTTCATCGTCGCCGCCTTCGCCAGCGCGGCGGGCGAGCAGGCGAACACGCTGAGGCCGGGCGGCAGCGCGAAGGCTTTCTGCGTGCCGGCGAGCAGCACGTCGAGGCCGAGCGCGTCGAGTTCAATCTTCGTCGCCGTCAGCGAACTGACCGCGTCCACGATGAACATCACGTCGGGATATTTTGCTTTCAGCGCGGCGATTTCCGCGAGCGGACTCATCACGCCGGTCGAGGTCTCGTTGTGAATCAACGTCAACGCGTCGAACTGGCCGGTGGCGAGCTTCTTGTCGATGGCCTCGGCGCGGATGGGCGAACCCCACTCGACTTGCAATCCTTCCGCGTCCTTGCCGCAACGCTTCGACACGTCGAGCCACTTGTCCGAGAACGCGCCGCACATGCAGTTCAAAACTTTCTTCGCCACGAGATTGCGGATTGCGCCCTCCATCACGCCCCACGCGGAGGAGGTGCTCAGATACACGAGCTGCTTCGTGTAGAGCAGTTGCTGCAACTGCGGCTGCATCTTCGCGTAGAGATCTTTGAAGCCCTGGCCGCGATGGCCGATCATCGGCGAGCGAAACGCCTGAAAGGTTTTGTCGCTCACTTCGACCGGGCCGGGGATGTGTAATTTTACGTGCGCCATAAGGGCGGGAAATTTTCAGAAGAACGCAGACGAGGCAAGCGGGAGTTTAGTGGGCAGCCGTCCCGGCTGCCGCTCGTCCTTGGGCCGTCCCGGCTGAAGGAAAGGAAACACCAGCCCAGAGGGCCAGTGGACTTGTGGCAGCCGGGACGGCTGCCCCACTACAGAAGCGCGACGACATGAAATCCCTTCACACCCCCGCGCCTCGCTCGCACACTGCGCGCGTCGTGACGAAGATGACTCCGGCGGAAAAACTCCTGCGTGAACTGATCGCGCTGCCCAGCGTGAACCCCGCCTTCCTGCCCGCAAACGATCCGCGCGCGGGCGAGCAGCGCGTCGCCGATTTTCTCGCCGCCACCGCCGCCACCGGCGGACTCGATGTGGCGTTTCATCCCGTCGCGCCTGGTCGCGTGAATCTGCTGGCACGACTCACGCCACCGCGCGCGAAACGCCGCGTGGTGCTCGCGCCGCACATGGACACCGTGGG
>JANNGC010000116.1:0-1879 GCA_031380445.1 Pedosphaera sp. | reverse complement strand
TTCTCGAGGATCGCACTTGGCGCCATGCTCCATTTCGGCTCCGTTCCGACGGCGTTCGCAGAAGTGATCGTTCCCGGAGTGGTTTCGAGCCAACTCGATCCGGACCTGAAGGGTCTCATTTTGATTGAGGAGTTGAATTGCGCAGCTTGCCACGCGGGCGAAGCGTCGTTTGCTGCGCGCTCAAAGAAAGCGCCGCGGCTCGCCGACATCGGTTCGCGCGCGAATCCGGGATGGCTGGAGACGTTCATCGGCAATCCGCAGGGGACCAAGCCCGGCGCCACGATGCCGGATGTCCTGACGCAATTGAGCGCGGAGGAAAAGCGGCAGACGGCGACGGCGCTCACGCACTTTTTGCTGTCGCTGAAAAAGAATGACTTCGCGTTACAACCGCCGGATGCGGTCGCGGCTGGGCAGGGGATGCGGCTGTTTCATTCGCGCGGCTGCGCGGCGTGTCATTCGCCTCGCGATGAAAAGGGCGCGGAGTTGCTGCCGAAGAATTCCGTTCCGCTCGGTGCACTGGAGAAAAAATACGGTTTCAAGAGCCTAGTGGATTTTCTGCGTCAGCCGCACGCGAGCCGGCCCTCGGGGCGGATGCCCGATATGCGGCTCGCTGCGAAAGACGTGGAGCGCATCGCCCATTATCTACTCCAACACACGCGCGTGCCAGGCTCGCTCAGCTACACGTTTTATCGCGGAGAGGTGTGGGAGGGACTGGAGGGCGAGAAGGTGACTGCGGAGCGCGCGGGCCATGTGAACGACTTTGCGCTGGAGAGCCTCGGCCTGGGCAAAATCCCGCAGCACTCGGCGATCAAATACGACGGCTGGTTGAACATCGCGGACGCGGGGCGCCACACGTTTTTTCTCAAGATGAACGGCGGCTCGCTGCTCGTGGACGGAAAGCAAATCATCCAGCAGGAGCCGAGCGACCGGCGCGGGGTGAAGGAACTGGAAGGCGCGGCGGACCTCGCGGCGGGCTGGCGCAAAATTCAGCTCACCTATTTTCACACGGGGCGTGAGGCGAAGTTTTCGTGCGAGATGGAAGGGCCGCAGTTGAAGCGGGGACCGATTCCTTCGTCGCGGCTGTCCATCTCCAGCGAACCCATCGCGCCCTTCGAGCCGCTCAAGGTGGATGCGGAACTCGCCGCTCGTGGGCGGGAGCATTTCGGCAAACTCGGCTGCGCGAATTGCCACGACGATCTCAAGGTTCCCGCGACGTCGGGCATCGCGTTGGCCAGGCTCGATGCGAGCCGCGGATGCCTCAGCGAAGCCGCCGGAGCGTGGCCGCGCTTGGACTTGAATGCGGAGCAACGCGCGGCCATCGCGAAGGCGCTGCCCAGCGCGGAAAAGCCGCAACTCGACGACAAGCAACGGCTCGCCAAGACACTCGTCACTTTCAACTGCATCGCGTGTCACGAACGCACGGGCCTCGGCGGAATCGCGCCGGAACGCAACGCGCTCTTCACCGGAACTCAACCGGCGCTGGGCGACCAAGGCCGCATCCCGCCGCCGCTCTCGCACGTCGGCGCGAAGCTGAAGCCCGAGTGGATCGCCGAAGTGCTGCTGCGCGGGAAACGCCAGCGCGATTACGTGGAGGCCGCGATGCCGCAGTTTGGCGAAGCGAACGTCGGACATCTCGTGGAGCTGTTCGGCAAAGTTGATGCGCTGGAAGCGGCGACCATTCCCAAGGTGGCGAACGTTCAGGAGTCCAAGAACGCCGGCTACGAGATGATCGGCACCAGTGGACTGAGCTGCATCGTCTGCCATGAATTCAACGGCCAAAAATCTGGGGAGATGAGCGCGCTCGACCTTGCGCGTGTGTCCGAGCGACTCCAGAAGAACTGGTTCCACCTCTACATGCGGCAGCCCTCGCGCTTCCATC
>JANNGC010000428.1:0-2060 GCA_031380445.1 Pedosphaera sp. | reverse complement strand
GGAAGAGGTTGGTGGTGACGCGATGCAAGTTCGGCACGCCGGGCTGTTCCAGCTTGGTGGCCCACGGGCGGTTCGTCTCCGCAGCGTGGACTGCGGAGACGAGCACGAGGAGCAAACCGAGCAGCCGCAGTGATCGCTTCATACGGCGCTACTCCTCCCTCGGCGGGAACTCGAAGATGACCTTGCTCTTCTCGTCCAGCACGAGCCACGCGGGGAAGGGCCGGCCGGCCTTGGAGATGAACTGCGTGAGCACGTCGCTCTTGCGGTCCTTCAGGATCTTCGCCGCCTGCTCGCGGGCCACGGGCTGTTGCAGGATGACCTTGCCGATCTTGAAGGTGCAGCGTTTGGTCTCACGCTGGCTGTTTTCGCAGATGTAATCGGTCTCGCTCTCGAAGACCTTGCCTTTGCACTTGGGGCAGACGCCGACGGTTTCCTGGCCGGTGAAGTCGAGCTTCACGGCGGGCGCGGCGTCCTTCTTGCCGAACTTCCCGCCCGCCTTTTTCTCGCGGGGCGCAAACTCGAAGCTCACTTTGCCGTCCTTGTACACGAGGAACGCCTCGAACTTCCGGTTGGTCTTCTTGGAGACAAAGTTCTTCAGCAAATCTGTCTTGCCCTCGCTCAACAGCTTCGCCACCTGCGCGCGGTCGATGGTCTGCTGGAGAATGATCGCTCCGGTCTTGAAGTCGCAGGTCCGCTCGGCGCTGACCATCTTCTCGCAGACGTAGTTCATGCCGTTCTCGAAGACGCGCGCGCCGCACTTGGGACATTTGCCGACCGGCTCCTTGCCCGTGAAGTCCACGACCACGGCCTCGCCGTTGGCGTCCTTGTCGTCGTTGCCGAAGTCAAACTTGGACTCGAACTCCGGCGTGAGCTTGACCAGCGCGGCGAAGGGGAAGCCCTGCTTGCTGCGGAAACCCTGGAGCGGCCCGACCTGCTTGTCGCGGATGAGCGTCTCTATTTCCGCCGGCTCGAATTGCCGGCCGGCCGCAATTTTCCACAGCGCGAAGTCGCACTTCTGGCACTGGAACTTCTTGTAGTTCTCGTGAATCTCGCCGCCGCACTTGGGGCAGGGGACGGTCAGCTTCCCGAAGTCGCCGGGGATGGTGTCGTGCTCGTAAGCCTTGGCCTTGCCCACGATCTCGGTGGTGAGCTGGCGGATCTTCTCCATGAACTGCTCGCGCGGGAGCTGGCCACGCTCCATCTGCTTGAGCTGATACTCCCAGTTGCCCGTCATCTCGGGCTTCGTGAGCGTCTCGACGCCGAGGCCGGTGAGCAGGGTGATGAGCGAGAAAGCCTTCGCCGTCGGGACCAGCTCCCGTTGCTGACGGTAAATGTATTGCTCGTTGATCAGACCTTCGATGGTGGCGGCGCGCGTGGCCGGAGTGCCGAGGCCGCGTTCGCTCATGGCTTCGCGCAGTTCTTCGTCGTCGACCAGCTTGCCCGCGCCCTCCATGGCGGAGAGCAACGTGGCTTCCGTGTAACGCGCCGGGGGCTTGGTCACGTTGGCCTTCACCTCGATGGTGGTGGTGGCGACGCGTTCGCCCTGCTCGACGGGCGTGAGGTTCGGCGTGTCGTCGGAGTCGGCTTCCTTGCCGTAAACCTCCAGCCAGCCGGGCTTGGTGAGCACTTTGCCCGCAGTCTTGAACGGCTCGTTCTCGACACGCGTGATGCGCACCGTCTCCAGAAACTCCGCCGCCGGATAAAACACCGCGAGGAACCGTTTCGTGACCAGGTCGTAGAGTTTCTGCTCCGGCTCGCTCAAACCCTTGGGCAGCACGCCCGTCGGGATGATGGCGAAGTGATCACTGATCTTCGCGTTGTTGAAGATGCGCTTGTTCGGATGCACCCAGCCGCTGGTGAGAATCTTGTCGGCGAAGGAACTATAGCCCGCGAGGTCGCGCAGGGAATCGAGCGTCGTTTTGACCGTCCCGATGTAATCCTCCGGCAAAGCGCGCGCATCCGTTCTCGGATAGGTGAGCACTTTGTGCTTTTCGTAAAGCGCCTGGGCGAGACCGAGCGTGTTCTTCGCGGAGAAGCCGAACCGCCCGTTGGCCTCGCGT
>JANNGC010000101.1:0-3814 GCA_031380445.1 Pedosphaera sp. | reverse complement strand
GAGTGCGATTTATCTCTTCGGCCTGCTCGTGCTGCCGTTCCTGCCCGAGACGAAGGGCCAGCCGCTGCCTGAAGATTGAGGAGCTGCGGACCGCCAAGTCCGCAGCCAGGAGTGAATCAGTAATCAGTGATCAGGGACGTGCCGACTGTTTCACTGATTACTGTCTTACTGATGACTTCTCCATGTTCAGGCCCACGAGGTGATCTTCGCTGCGCAAAAACAAGCGCTTCTCCGCGAGCACAGGCGCAGCCCAGCAGGGAAAGTAAAGCGACGGCACCTGCCAGCGGGAGATTTCTTCGAGCCGCTGCGGGTTCGGTTTGAACAGGCCGAGCAGGCCGCCTTCGCCGAGCGCGATGAGTTTGCCATCGGCGAGAATCGCGGAGCCGCGTCCGAAGACGGGCGGTTGCGCCTTGCTGCCGGGGGCGGGATGGCCGCGCCAGCGTTCGTCGCGCGACCACCTGAGCTGCGCGGTTTTCAACTCCACGCAGCGGAAGGTGGCGTCCGGCTCGTTGCGTCCGTCGAAGGCGTAGAGGAAACCTTGATGCAGCACAGGCGTGCTCCAATGCAGGCCGAGCACGGGTTCCAGCGGAGCGCCGCCGGCATCCAGCTCGCGGAAGAATTTCGGCTGCCGCCACAATTCCTCGAAACGTTTCCCGTCCGGCTGCACGCGCAGAAGGAAGGATCCGACGCGAAAATAGGCGGCGGAGAGAAACACGAGATCGTCCTGCACCACGGGCGAAATACCATTCACCGAATCCGCGCCGGTGGATTGAAACCAGCGGCTGAAGTTCACCGCGCCATTGGTGGGATTGAGCGAGACGAGTCCCTGCCGCATCACGGCGAACAGATGTCGTTGTCCATGAATTGTGGCGGCGATAGGCGTGGAGTAGCTCGCGGATTTTTCCACGCCGGTCCAGCGATACGTGCGGTCGCCGGGCCAGCCAATCATGGGCGCGCCCGTCCAGTTGGTCTGGCCGACATTTTCCCAGATCGTTTTGCCGGTGGCCGCGTCGAGCGCGACAACACCGGCGTTCGGCTGTCCGCCGACCATCACGATCAGCTTGTCGCCTTCGAGCAAGGGCGTGCTGCCGACACCAAAGAACGCTTCCGGCACGGCCCAAGCTTTCGCCGTGTCGCGCTGCCAGATCAGTTTGCCCGTGCGCCGGTCGAGGCAGACGAGTTTGCCCTCCGCGCCGAAGGTGTAGCAGCGATTCGAGGTCAGCACCGGTGAACAGCGCGGGCCGTTGTTGTAGCCGTAGGGATCGGTGAAAGCGCTCGGGTAGGCGTGACGCCAGCCGGTCTGGCCGCTCGCCGCGTCGAAACTCTCGACGATCTCTTCGCCGCCGAGACGATGATGCAGCACGACCTGACCGCCAAACACGGACGGCGCTCCGTAGCCCGTGCCGATTTTTTTCTCCCAGAGCACGGGCACGCCGTTGGTCGGAAATTTTTCCAGCAAGTTCGTCTCGGTGGAAGTGTTGTCCCCGCGTGGGCCGAGAAAGCGCGGCCAGTCCTCGGCGCGGGCCAGCCAGGGATTCAGCGCGAGCAGCATCAACAGCAAACGTCGTGTCATGCCTGCATTGTGCCGAACGGACTGCTTCCGCCGGAAGCGCAAATCCGCGCCCTGCACCATCCCAATTTTCTTCCTGAACATCAGAAGCCATGCGCAATCTTTTGTTGCATATGCGACAAAAGGTTGCAGGTGAGCGGACGTGAAGGGAGCGGATGTTTCTCCGGCTTTGTAACAGCCGGCGCGCTTTGCTTAATCTGCTTCTGAAATTATGCCGTCATCCGAGCCTCCCGCCGCCGCGTTGCCGCTGTTCGTCACCACGCGGTGGTCCGTCGTGCTCGCGGCGCGCGACCAGTCCTCGCCCGCGTCCGTCGAGGCGCTGGAAGCCATCTGCCGCGCTTACTGGGCTCCGCTCTACGCGCTGGTGCGGCGGCAGGGCCACACGCCGCATGATGCGCAGGATCTGACGCAGGAGTTTTTTGCGCGGCTGCTGGAGAAGAATTTTCTGCACGCGGCGGATCGCGAGAAGGGGCGGCTGCGAACCTTCCTGCACGTCGCGCTGAAACGTTTTCTCGCCAACGAATGGGACCGCGCCCGCGCGCAGAAACGCGGCGGCGGGGTCGCGCCGGTGTGCTTCGACACGGCGGTCGCGGAGCAGCGTTATCTCCAGCACGGTGCGGAGGCGCTTTCCGCCGAGCGCATTTACGAGCGGCAATGGGCCATGACCTTGCTGGAACAATCCCTCGCCCGGCTGCGCGCCGAGTATCAGGTGGCGCGGAAGGAGTCCGAGTTCGAACTGCTCAAAGGCACGCTCACGGCAGAGCGCGGCGCGATTCCTTACGCCGAATTGGCCGCGCAACTGGACACCACCGAGGGCGCGGCACGCGTGGCCGGGCATCGCCTGCGCAAGCGTTTCCGCGAACTGTTCCGCGCGACCATCGCCGACACGGTGGATGACGTGGCGGAAGTGGACGACGAAGTGCGCTACGTGGCGCGCGTGCTCGGGGAGAGCTGAGGGCGTGCGCAAGGCAAGCGGCCGCGCGGCGAAACCACTCCTCACTCCTGAATCCACTCCCCTCCCTCGGCGGGAGGAGCGGGAACCCGTCCGCGCGCCACGCGAGAAGTGCCACCATCCATCAGCGCCCGCGCAGGTGTTGATCCGTGAAATCGAGGAAGACCATCCAGTCGCCGCTGGTCATGGCGTGCGCGCCGGGGCGGATGTAGTAGCCGAGCTTGCTGCTCACGAGCTGGCCTTCGGGCGGCATGGCGTTCGCGTCGCAGCCGCCGGCGTTGAGCAGGCGATAGACCGGCTCGGCGGCTTTCAGCACTTCAAACTGCTGCGCGGGGTTGGCCCATTTGTCGCCGGTGGCATTCGACAACAGCACGGGGCGCGGAGCCATGAGCGCGACGAGTTCGTGTTGATCGAAGGGAAGTTTCTCGGGCGCGTCGTTGAACTTTTTGTACTCGGCGTTGAACCAGTGCGGGAAATTTTTATTGATGACAGCCATCGTCTCGGCGGTCGGTCGGCCATTGGCCTGCGGCGCGGCCAGTGCGGGGGCGACGCGGTTCGGCGCGGTGCCGCCGCAACCGGCCTGATGCGGAATGGCGAGGGCGATGCGTTCATCGAACGCCGCCGCGAGGAGCGCGGTCTTGCCGTTGCGCGAGTGGCCGACGGCGGCGATGCGCGCGGGATCGATGGCGAGGTCGGTGACGAGATAATCCACGCAACGCTGAAAGCCCCACGCCCAGCCCGCGATGCAGCCGCGATTCGTGGTCGCGGAGTTCGCCGCCGAGCCGGTCTGTTCTTTCGCCAGCCACGCATACACGCCGTCGGAGACACTCGCGCGGTCCGAGTCCACGTCAGCATTCGCGAACGTGGCGAAGGCGTAGCCGCGCGCGATGATTTGTTCGAGGGGCCAGTTCGTGGCCTGCGTGCCGCGCGCGGCGTCCGTGGCCAGGCCGTCCACGCAGCCTTTGCAGCCGGTGCCGAAGAAACTTTTCGCGAGCGGAATGCGCGGGTCGGCGTGGACCGCGTGGTTGCCGCAGAAGTTCAGGGCGAGGAACGCGGGCGCGGGTTTGGTCGCCGCGTTCGGCGTCACCACGAGCAGATCAATTTTCGGTGCGTCGTGGCCGGGGATGGAAATGGTGACGAGCTTGAGCGTGGCCGCGCCGTTGAGAAATTGTTGGTCCACGATGCGCGTGTCGAAGTTGCGGCGCGCCGGCTTGGGCGGAATCTCGCCATACATGTAGTGCGCGAACATCGCCTTCAGCTCGGGGCGGCGCTCGTTGTTCCAATCGTGCGCG
>JANNGC010000092.1:0-1571 GCA_031380445.1 Pedosphaera sp. | reverse complement strand
GGCGCACGCCCGATGGATTCTGTCCGCCGCAAAAGTGCCACAGCGGCATCATGGCGAACAACACCATGCACCAGGCGAACGCGATAGCGACCCAAACCTTCTCGGCCTTGTGGGCAGGCCTCCACCAGATTCCGGGAACCGGCTCGAGGCCGGTATGAACCTTCGTCAGCATGACGGCCTCTCAGGGGAGTGTGGCTTGCGGCATTGAGAAAATCTCCCACGTGCCCCAGCCGGTATAAACCACGAGCATGATCACCATGCCGATCGCGAGCAACAGAAAGACGTTGTCAAACAGTCGTTGTCCGAGGGGCGGACGTTCGACCGGATCATCGGGCGGTGGCGGCGACTGGGGCATGCAGCTCCTCCTTCGTGAGGGAACGGGATCGGTCAGATGCTGGGTGGAGCGGGGTCTTTTCTGAGCAGGTCAGCGACTGTCGTCCGACTGAAAAACGCGTCGACGTCTCCGGCGACGAGGGACCACCGGTTGTGCACAAGACATGGATCGGCATCCCCACACGTCGCGCGGCCAAGCAGGCACCGCCGCGCGCCAACAGGCTGGAACGGGCCCACGATGCGCGCGAGGACCAACGCCTCCGGCGCATCGACGAGAAGGAATCCACCGTTGCGCCCGCGCACGGACTGCAGCACGCCGGCCCGGGTCAGCGCGTGGAGCGTTTTCGACAGATAGTTGCGCGGGCAGCGTAGCGCGGCGGCGATATCGTCGACGCGCACCGGAACCCCGTCGCCCTGTTCAGCGATCACGAGCACGGCGCGAAGCGCGTTTTGGGCAGTGCTGTTCAGCCACATTTGGAAGGGTCAGGATAGAAACTTGCTAACATCATGAGCATGGCGCATTTTTGATCCAACGTCAATATGCAATTTCTCAAACGGTTTCTCCGACGCCTGCTTGCCGGCGCTGAGGCTGCGTTGACTCGACTGTTTGGCTGGGAGTGGAACCCCATCCATCAGGCGGGCACCGTTTCGGTCCTCATGCTGCTCGTGCTCCTGGTCACGGGCCTCTATCTCGTCCTGTTCTACCGGGTCGGAGCGCCGGCGGCGTCCGTGGCGCTCATTGCCGCCGATCCCTGGCTTGGCCGCTGGATCCGTACCCTGCACCGCTACGCCACCGACCTCTTCATCATTGCCGCACTCGTCCACGCCGTGCGGATTTTTTCCCAGGACCGGAGTTGGGGGCCACGTACGCTCGCCTGGCTTTCCGGGCTCTTTCTGTTCGGCGCCGGTATGGTGTTGGCGTGGACTGGATTCGTCATGGCCTGGGACACCTTCGGCGAACGGCTGGCCCGTGAAGGTGGACGACTGCTTGACGTGCTCCCGGTCCTGTCGGAGCCGTTGAGCCGCATTTTCGCCGGCGAAGGCCCGGTGCCGAGCGCATTCTTTTTTGTGAACCTGTTCATTCACATTGCGCTGCCGCTCGGTTTTGGTGTCGGGCTGTGGCTGCACGTCTCGCGATTGGCCCGGCCAGTACTGCTGCCGCCCAAACCGATGATGTGGGGCATGGTCGGCGCGCTGACTCTCGCGTCGGTCGTGGCGCCAGCGCCTCTCGGTCCGGC
>JANNGC010000072.1:0-1739 GCA_031380445.1 Pedosphaera sp. | reverse complement strand
CCAAGCGCTGGCAGGACGTGCGCGAACTGCTCGACGCGGGCCTCGACGTCTTCACCACGCTCAACGTCCAGCACATCGAGAGCCGTGCCGAACTCGTCCGCCAGATCACCGGTGCCACGATTCACGAAACCGTTCCAGACTCAATGCTCGACACGGCGGAATTTGAACTCGTGGACCTGCCGCCCGGCGATTTGCTGCGTCGTCTGGCCGAGGGAAAAGTTTATCTGCCCGACCGCGCGCAGACCGCCGCCGCCGGATTTTTTCGCGACGGAAATTTATTTGCGCTGCGCGAACTGGCGCTGCGCCTCGCCGCCGAGCACGCCGGACAGGATGTGCGCCAGTTTCTCCAGAGCCGCGCCACGGGCGGCGCATGGAAAACCGGGCCGCGCCTGCTCGTCGCGATCAGCCCCAGCCCGCTCTCCGAGCCGATGGCCCGCTGGACGCGGAACTTCGCGGACAGCTTGCAGGCCCCGTGGCTCGCGCTGCATGTGGACACAGGCCAGGCGCTCACGGACGACGAGCAAAGCCGGCTGCAAAAAAATCTGACCCTCGCGCGCGAACTCGGCGCGGAAGTGCTCAACACCACCGACCGCGACCTCGTGGCGGCGCTGCTGCGCGTGGCCCGGCAGCACAACGTCACGCAGATCATCGTCGGCAAACCGGCGGGCTTCCACGCGCTCGATCTCTTGCGCGGCGGCTCGATGTTGAGCCGGCTGATTCGCGAGAGCGGAAACATTGACGTGCATTACGTGCGCGCCGAGTCGCGCGAGACCGCGCCCGCGTCGCGCCCGTGGCGGCTCGGTTTTAATTCAGGCAAGCACCAATACCTCGGAGCTTTCGCCGCCGTCGCGCTGGCCACGGTCGTGAACTTTTTCCTGCACCCGTTCACCGGAAATTACGCCGCCTCGCTGGTCTATCTGCTCACCGTGGTGCTGCTCGCGCTCGGCGTCGGGCGCGGGCCGGTGCTGTTCGCGGCCACGGTCAGCGCGCTGCTGTGGAACTATTATTTCCTCGAACCCGTCCAGACCTTCCGCATCACCAGCGTGCAGGACGGGCTGATGTTCGTGATGTTCTTCGTCATCGCGACGGCGATGGGCCAGCTCACCGCGCGGCTGCGATCCCAACAGACCTCCGAGCGCGAACGCGAGGAGCACGCCACCGCGCTCTACTTGCTCACGCGCGAACTGGCCGAGGCGAAGGACTTCGCGGAGTTGCTCGGCGCGGTCATCCGGCAGCTCGGCACGGTGTTCAAGTCGGAGATCGCCGTGCTGTGGGTTGATGCCCCAAGGGTTGATGCCCCAAGTGACGGCGAACTGGTGCATTACCCCTTCGGCAAGCTCGCGTTGACGTTTCGGGAATTCAGCGTGGCCGATTGGGCTTTTCGTAACGCCCGCCCGGCCGGCCACGGCACGGACACGCTGCCTTCCACCGACATGCTTTTCTTGCCGCTCATCACGCCGGCGGGCGTCATCGGCGTCATTGGTTTGGAGCGAAAAAATCAGCATGAACTCACCCAGCCCGAGCGCAAGTTGCTCGACAGTTTCATCCAGCAGATCGCGCTCGTCCTCGACCGGCAGCGGCTGCGCGAAACCGAGACCCACGCGCGGCTCGTGGCGGAATCCGAGCGCCTCGGCAAGACGCTGCTCAATTCCGTGTCGCACGAACTCCGCACCCCGCTCGCCGTGATGACCAGCGCGGCCAGCGGACTGCGCGACGCCGGGCCGCTCAACGCCGCGCAG
>JANNGC010000018.1:0-4919 GCA_031380445.1 Pedosphaera sp. | reverse complement strand
CTGGTGTAGTAAAGTGCATCCAAAATTGGCCAAAGCAGAATCCCGACCTACTGCATTTGAACGCGTTCGGCACCTTTTCGATTTCAGCGTCTGGATGGGGATATTCGCTAACCCGCACACCAGCCCACGATAGCACAAACGCAATCCGTAGGGTTATGAACTTGGCTCACAACAGTGGCGGCTCCGAAGAACAATTAAACGAGCCCCATCCTGTAGGTTCATGGATTGGCTCCCGCTACGAAGTGCTTGCGATACACAGAGGCGCAATGGGGATCATTTACGTGGTAATGGACCATAAACTGACCTTGCCATTCGTGTTGAAGACGATTCAACCGCAGTATGCGAATGATCGGTCCTTGTGTGATCTTTTTCAGGAAGAGGCGGAGGTGTGGGTTAGCCTTGGTAAACACCCAAACATCGTTCAAGCCCATTCAGTAGAGCTATTCCACTACCAACCTTTTGTCCTAACTGAATACATTTCAGGTGCAAATGGCGCTGGGAACGACCTGCGGTGTTGGATTGGTCGCCAAAGCCTAACAGTTTCGCTGGCGTTACGGTTTGCTCACCAGATTGCCCAAGGAATGGCTTACGCGGTCAGCCGAAATCAGAAGTTTGTGCACCGTGATTTGAAACCGGCAAACATTCTGGTGGATAGTCGGCCGCGAGCGATGGTCACCGATTTTGGGTTGGTAACATCCAAAAATCCGAAGGCAGGAACTCCATTGTACAAAGCGCCTGAGCAGTGGCTTGGCGACACTCTGACGCCGAAAACAGACTTTTACGCATTTGGCTGCATTCTTTATGAAATGACCGTTGGACTGCCCCCATTCCAGCCAACTTCGTTGAGCGAACTTCAGGAGGCCCACTTGAATCAGAAGCCCAGCCCACCTCTCTCGCTCAATCCCGCCTTTAATAAACTCCTGAACGAATTGCTCCTGCAATGTTTAGAGAAGGATCCGGAGCAACGCCCGCAGTCATGGGAGGAGATTTCTCTTAAGTGCTCTGCTTGCCACCGCGAGTTGACGGGCCAAAGCCTGGTCGAATCCGGGGACGGTGAGCGCCCTTCTGACTTTGATTGGGTTAACGCTTCGTATTCACTTCTGAATCTCAAACGCTGGGAAGAAAGTTTGTCAGCATGCGATCGTGCCATTCTCTGTTCCGAGAGCACACAAGTGCGAGCATCGGCGCTGGTGAATAAGGGGTGGGCATTTCTCGGACTTAAAAAGTGGAGTCAAGCGCTCGAATGCTTCGAAGACGTTCTAAAAGTGGAACCCGGCTGGTCTCCTGCGTGGCTTGGCAAGGGTGACGCGTTAAGTGGCCTCAATGAACCAGAAAGCGCACTCAAGGCCTTTGAAGAAGCTATTGCAACGGATCCCAGCAACGCGGTCGCGCTAGCGAGGAAGGCTCATGAACTCTGGAACATGCGTCGCCTGGATGAGGCGGCAGCCGGATGCCGCACCGCCTTGCTCCTCATGCCCGGCCTCGCAGAAGCCTGGTACACGCTCGGACTGATTCACAAACAGAACGGTGAGATCAGTTCTGCCGTCGAATCACTTCAAAACTCAGCCCAACTGAATCCTCGCGATCCGTTTCCATGGACTGCTTTGGGTCACGCGCTTCGTGATCAAAAGCGCTTTGATGATTCGCTGGCAGCCTTTCGAGCAGCTCTTGAGCAGGATGCAAAGCACGAAGCAGCGATGATGGGGCAAGGCATGGTTCTCGAAGACCTTAACTTAATTCATGAGGCGATTCAGGTGTATGAAAAGCTTCTGACCATCCATCCAACACATGCTCACGCATGCTTCGCGTTGGCTGGTGCTTTTTGGGACATTGGGAACAGGTCTGCGGCTCTCACTAATTATGAACGTGGCCTGCGAATGGCACCTCAAACTAGCTATGCCTGGAAGCATCGTGGACTTTTACTCCAAGAAATGGGGCGGCATGAAGAGGCCGCAGCTTCACTTAAGCATGCGCTTACACTTCTTGGCAGCAAGTCATGACGAGAGTCTGGCTCTGCACCTGGCAACATTGGTTTGCCGTCGTTTCAATACTTCTTCCCGCTCGTGACCTGACTGAGCGTGGCATAGGTATATTCCCAGCGTGAGCAGAGGCGGGTGGCCTCGCCGATTGTTAAAAAAACCACCTCAGTCCTTCCGGCACGCCGCCATGAGCGCACGCAGCGCCCGGTTGTTGCGCGTGGCCGGATTGCCCGGCGACTGGTCGTGATCGTCAATCACGCTGTCATTCCACACCGCGATCAGATCGAGCGACGGGATGATGACGAGCGCGCGCTGGCCGCCGTGGCCGCTGGCCACATACGTGTCGGGCGGCGCATCGGGAAAGAGCCGCTGGCCGGCGGCATTCGTCCGGTTCAGCCACCAGTTGAAGCTGTAGAAGCCGGGGCCGACGTTCGTGATGTTTTTCTTGCCACCCATCGTTCGCTGTCCCGGCAGCATGTCGGCATCGACAGCGCGCGTGAGCGGAGTGGCGGGAGCAATGGGCGACGAGATGGCGGTGTTCACAAATTGTGTCTGGAGCAATTCACGTCCGCGCCATGTTCCGCCGCGCAGGTAGAGCAGGCCGAAGCGCGCGAAATCACGGCACGAGAGCGCGAGGCGTCCGGGGCGGTTGTTCGGGCCGAAGGCGTTGAAGGTGTAGGCGTCCTCAAACTGGAGCGACTCCGCGAGGCGCGTGCGCAAGACCTCGGTGCCATTGGTGCGGAACACTTTTTCCATGAGCGTGTCGTAGTAAAACGTGAGCGCGTAGTCGTTGTAGGCGTAGGCGGCACCGTGCGGCTCGCTCCAGCCGTAGCCGGAGGTTTGCGAGGCGAGATGCCGCCAGGTGATGGTTGCATCCTTGCCGTTGTTGAGCGAGTTCAGGCGCGGTTCAAACTTCGCGACCGGTTCATCCACGCTGGAAATTCTTCCTTCCTGAATGGCGATGAACAGCAAGGTGGAAAGCAGCGGCTTGAAGGCCGAGGCCACGTCGGAACTTTTTGCCTGGTCGCCCCACGAATAAACCATCGCGCCGTGCCGCACCACGCAGCCGCGTCCGCCGACCAGTTCGCGGAACTCCGCGAGTTTCTCCGGCGACAGGCCGGCCTGCTGCGGCGTGAGCGTCGGCCAGTGCGCGTCGGGAAATTCCGTGGAGGCGGCGCGCGCCCAGGCGACCGCGAGCCAGAGGCAGAGGAGAAAGCGCATGGCGGGTTTATCACTCGAAGGCTTCAAGTTGTCGAACCGCTTTCGATCTCCAGCAGAAGCGGGTTTGAATTTGGAACTCAGGAATTCAGGAAAGGCGAACTGAGAGCCAAGATAGTGTAGCTCAGGCCACCGGCTTGGGCCCGCCGGGCTGGCAGCCCGTTTCACCCATGTTTCAGACCGGCCCTCTTTTCCTGAGTTCCTGAGTTCTAAATAAAATCCTCCCTCTGAGTGCTGGCCGTGCAAATAGCGTGATGCGTAACTGCGGCTCCATGCCTGTTGGCATTCCCTGAAGCGTCCCGTAGCTTCCGCGCTTTTCCGGCCCGGGAGAATAACACGGCGACACGCTGCGTCGAAGGCCGGACGTGACTGTGATGCGAAAATTATTTGGCAGTGTTCTATTGGTGGCGCTGGCCGCGCTTCCGGTGTTCGCCCAGAAAGGCGACAAGCGGGACGAGGTGCAGAAGCCGCTCGTGCCGGCGAAATTAATCCCCCCCTCACCGCCGCTCCGTCCGGTGGAGGCGCTGAAGAGTTTCAAGCTCGCGCCCGGTTTCAAAATCCAGACCTTCGCGCACGAGCCGCAGGTGCAGGTGCCCGTCGCGCTGCAATTCGATCCCGACGGGCGCATGTGGGTGCTGGAGATGCGCGGCTTCATGCCGAACGCGCAGGGCGCGGGCGAAGACCAACCCGTGGGCCGCGTGTCCATTCTCGAAGACGCGGACGGCGACGGCGTGGCGGAGAAGGCGAAAGTGTTTCTCGATGGACTGGTCATGCCGCGCGCGTTCCTGCTCGTGCAGGGCGGGCTGTTGCTGGCCGAGCCGCCGAAGCTGTGGTTCTACCCGATTCATAACGATCAGCCCGGCGCGCGCGTGATCGTGGATGAAGAATACGCGAAGGAGGCGGACACCAAACTCGGCACGCGCGCGAATCCCGAGCACGCCGCGAACAGTCTCACGCTCGCGATGGACAACTGGATTTACAGCATGGACCACACGCGGCGCTACCGCTTCAGCAAGGGCCAGCGGGTGAAGGAGGCGAATCCCAAGCGCGCGCAATACGGTCTCTCGCAGGACAATTTCGGGCGGCTCTTCTACAACTCGAACAGCGACCAGTTGCGCGGGGATTTGGTGCCGTCGCACTACGCGGCGAAGTCTGCGCCGGGCGTGAAGCTGCCGGGCCTCGCCATGTCGATGGCGAAAGACCAATCGGTGTGGCCCGCGCGCGTGAATCCCGGCGTGAACCGCGGCTATCAGGCCGGCACGTTGCGCGCGGATTTCACGCTGGCGAGATTCACCGCCGCGTGCGGGGTGAGCATTTATCGCGGCGACGCGCTGCCGCCGGAGTGCGTGGGCAACGCGTTTCTCTGCGAGCCGTCTGCGAACATCGTGCGCCGCAACATCCTCGACGAGAAAGACGGCGTCGTGACCGCGCGCAACGCCTATGACAAAAAAGAATTCCTCGCCTCCACGGACGAACTCTTCCGCCCGGTGAACACGTACACCGGGCCGGACGGCGCACTCTACATCGTGGACATGTATCACGGGATCATTCAGCACCGCTTTTTTCTCACGAGCTATTTGCGGCAGCAGGCCGAGTCGCGCGGCCTCGACAAGGTGACGGCGGCGGGGCGCATCTATCGCGTGACGCACGAGACGACGAAGGTGGCGGAGAAGCTCTCCCTGACGAAAGCATCTCCGATGCAACTGGTCGCGGAACTCAGCC
>JANNGC010000016.1:0-12391 GCA_031380445.1 Pedosphaera sp. | reverse complement strand
CATCGGTGTCCTCGAAGACGAGGATGCGATCATTGCTGCCGAAGATGTCTTTGAGCTGCTCGGGCGTGGGTTTGGAACTGGCATTCTCGGAAATCTTCGGCGGCGAACCTTTGCGCTTCGGATAGGTGTAGCCCTCGGCGACCCAGAGCCGCCCGCGATCATCAATCGTGAAGGCGATGGGCTGCTTCACGTCCGGTTCGCCGGCGAAGAGTGTGGCCTTGAAACCCGGTGGCAGCGTGATGGCCTTCACGGCGTCCGCGCCGGAGAGGGCAGGGGGATTGGCGGTCGGTTGTGTTTCCGCCGCGAACGACGACGCGGACAGCCCGAGGCAGAGGAGTGAGAAGAGTTTCGATTTCATGGGCGCATTTATGGACGTTGTTGACATGAGTTTATGACAAAGAAGTTTTTTGCGCGCCAGCCGGGAATGGCGCGCGGCGTCCGTCATCTTGACTTGCCAGCGGGCAACGCCGATATACCTCCCGTCACTGCTGCCGTTTATGATTTGTTGTGTTTGCAAAGAGAAGGAAGCGACCGTTCATCTGACCCAGATTGCCGCCGAAAAAATGCAGAAGGTGGATCTGTGCGAGGAGTGCGCGAAGCAAAAGGGTGTGAATGATCCGGCGGGCTTTTCGCTCGCGGATCTGCTGCTCGGTCTGGGCGCGACGCCCGAAGCAGAGCCGGTGGTCGGCGGCGCGGAATCGAAATGCCCGGCGTGCGGCTTCACTCAGGCGGATTTCAAGAAGGCGGGCCGGCTCGGTTGCGCCGAGTGCTACAAAACTTTTGCCGAAGGACTGGATCAGCTTCTCAAGTCCATGCACAAGGGTACGCGGCATCGCGGCAAAGTCCCGGCGGCGTTGCGCGAATCGCAAGACCTCGCGGACAAACTCAAGTCGCTCCAGAAGAAGCTCGATAAAGCGGTGAGCGATGAGGATTTCGAGCAGGCGGCGAACTGCCGCGACGAAATCAAAGTGACCAAGGAAAAGCTCTCGTCCATTTCAGCGGCATGAACATTCACGAATTTCTCGTTGCTCCCTCGGAGACGGCCCGGCGCGAAGGGCCGCACGGGAAGATCGTGCTGTCGAGCCGCGTGCGGCTGGCGCGCAATCTCAGGGGCGTCGCCTTTCCCGGCTGGGCGAAAAAAGCCGAGCGCATTCGCGCGCTGGAAATTGTCCGGCCCGCCGTTGAGTCCATGTCCGCGATGCGTCACGCCTTCGCCGAGTCCATGGACAATCTCACGCCGCTCGACAAACAGATTCTCGTCGAGCGCCATCTCATCAGCCGCGAGCACGCCGCGAAAAGCGCGGGCAGCGGCGTGGTGCTGAACAAGGAGGAATCGCTCTGCGTGATGATCAACGAGGAGGATCATTTGCGGATGCAGGCGCTGCGGCCCGGTCTCCAGTTGAAGCAGGCGTGGGCGGCGATTGATCAGTTCGACACGCAGTTGGAGAAGAAATTGGATTACGCCTTTGACGCGCACCTCGGTTATCTCACGGCCTGCCCGACGAATCTCGGCACGGGCATTCGCGTTAGCGCGATGCTGCATCTGCCCGGCTTGGTGCTGTCCGAGCAGATCAACCAGATCATTTCTGCCGTGAACAAACTGACGCTCGCGGTGCGCGGCCTCTACGGCGAAGGCACCGAGGCGCTTGGCAATGTCTTTCAAGTCTCGAACCAGATGACGCTCGGCGAGGCGGAGCCGGACATCATTGACCGGCTGAACAAAGTCATCGCGCAAATCATCGAGCACGAAGAGAACGCGCGCGCGTCTTTGCTGGAGAACAAGCCCAAGGTGGTGATGGATCAGATTGGCCGCGCCTACGGCATTCTCGCCAACGCGCATCGCATCAACTCGAAGGAGACGATGAATCTCCTGAGCTTCATGCGCCTCGGCGTGGACTTGGGACTGTTCCCCGATGTGGAGCGCGGGTTGGTGGACGAGCTTTTTGTGATTACGCAGCCGGCGCATTTGCAGCGTCCGCCCGCAGAGAAGTTGAGCGCGGACGAACGCGATCTGTTGCGCGCGGACATGTTGCGCGAGCGTTTGCGGAATGTGAGCCGCCCGCTCCATTCTCCGCCGGCACAAAAATCGGGCGGCAAATTGGACAAACCGGATAACGAGTAGAAACTAAAACTATGAGTGACGAAGCCATGAACAATTTCACTCCTCGCGCCCAGCAAGTGCTGGCTCTCGCGCGCAAGGAGGCCGACCGGTTTAACCATAATTTCGTCGGCACCGAGCATCTGCTGCTTGGGCTGATCAAGCTTGGCCAAGGCGTGGCCGTGAACGTTCTCCAGAAGATGGGCCTCGACCTCGAGACCGTCCGCATGGAAGTCGAGAAGCAGGTCGGCACCGGCCCCGATCAGAAGATGATCGGCAACATTCCCTACACGCCGCGCGTGAAGAAGGTGCTGGCACTGGCCGCGAAGGAAGCCAAGAACCTCAACCACACTTACGTCGGCACCGAGCACATCCTGCTCGGCCTGTTGCGCGAAGGTGACGGCGTGGCCGCGCGCGTGTTGAAGAATCTTGACGTGGACATCGAGCAGACGCGCCAGGAAATTTTGAAGGAGTTGGACCCGAACTTCACCAATCAGGAAGAAGGTGCCGAACCCGCCGCCGCTGGCGGTGGTGACGCGAAGGCGGAGAAGAAGGGCGAAGTGAAGACGCCCGCGCTCAAGGCGTTTGGCCGCGACCTCACGGAGATTGCGCGCAAGGGCGAGATGGACCCGGTGATCGGTCGCGCCAATGAAATTGAGCGCGTCATCCAGATTCTCTGCCGCCGCACGAAGAACAACCCCGTGCTGCTTGGCGAAGCGGGCGTGGGCAAGACGGCCATTGCCGAGGCGCTGGCGCAGGAAATTGCCAAGGGCAACGTGCCGGATTTGTTGCGCGACAAGCGCGTCATCACGCTTGACCTCGCGCTCATGGTTGCGGGCACAAAGTATCGCGGCCAGTTCGAGGAACGCATCAAAGCGGTCATGGACGAGATTCGCCGCGCGAAGAACATCATCCTCTTCATTGATGAGTTGCACACCATCGTGGGCGCCGGTTCGGCGGAAGGCACGATGGATGCGAGCAACATCATCAAGCCCGCGCTGAGCCGCGGCGAGATGCAGTGCATCGGCGCGACCACGCTCACCGAGTATCGCAAATACATCGAGAAGGACGCCGCGCTGGAGCGCCGTTTCCAGTCGGTGAAAGTGGAAGCGCCTTAGATTTACGAGGCCATCCAGATTATCAAGGGCCTGCGCGTGAAGTACGAGGAGCATCACAAGGCGGAGATCACTGACCTCGCGGTGGAAGCGGCGGTGAAACTTTCGGACCGTTACATCACGGATCGTTTTCTGCCGGACAAGGCCATTGACCTGATGGACGAGGCCGGCTCGCGCGCCCGCATCGGCGCGATGACGCGCCCGCCGGAAATCAAAGCGCACGAAGCCGAGATGGAAGTCATCAAGGGCAAGAAGGAGAAGGCGATTCGTGAGCAGGATTTTGAGGGTGCGGCCTCCATGCGCGACAAGGAAAAGCAGACGAAGGAAAAAATTGAATCGGTGTTGGCGACCTGGAAAGCCAGCCGCGAAGAGAAGCGCGTGAAGGTGGACGAAGACGACATCCTTCAGGTTGTGGCCAAGTGGACCGGCGTTCCCGTCAAGCGCATGGAGCAGGGCGAAGCGACGCGCTTGATCAACATGGAAGAGGACATGGCCCGCCAGGTGGTCGGTCAGCGGGAGGCGGTCGCGGCCATCAGCCGGGCCTTGCGCCGTTCGCGCGCGGACTTGAAAGACCCGAAGCGTCCCATCGGCACGTTCGCGTTGCTCGGGCCGACGGGCGTGGGCAAGACCTTGCTCGCGAAGTCGCTGGCGGAAACCATGTTTGGCGACGCGAAATCGCTCATCCAGCTCGACATGAGCGAATACATGGAGCGGCACAACGCGTCGCGCATGATTGGCTCGCCGCCCGGTTACATCGGCTTTGAGGAAGGCGGCCAGCTCACCGAGCAGGTGCGTCGCAAGCCGTATTCCGTGGTGCTCTTCGACGAGATTGAAAAGGCGCACCCCGACGTGATGAACATGCTGCTCCAGATTCTGGAGGAAGGAAAACTCACGGACAACATGGGCCGCGTGATCAATTTCCGGAACACGATCATCCTGATGACCTCGAACGTGGGTGCGGAGACGATCAAGAAGCAGAGCACGATGGGCTTCTCGCCGATTACCGACGAGGGTACCTACGAGAAGATGCGGGAGAAAATTCTGGAGGAGGCGAAGAAGCAGTTCCGTCCTGAGTTCCTGAACCGTCTTGATGATATCATCGTGTTCCGTTCGCTGACCAAGCCGGACCTGATCGAAATTCTGAGCCTCGAAGTGACGAAGGTTCTCGCCCGGCTCAAGGCCAAGAACCTCAACCTCGAACTCGACGCGAAGGCCAAGGACTTCCTTGTGGAGAAGGGCTACGACCCGATGTATGGCGCGCGCCCGATGCGTCGCTCCGTCGAGCGTTATCTCGAAGACCCGCTCGCCGAGGAACTGCTCAAAGGCACGGTGCGCGAAGGCGATTTGGTCACGGTCACGGCGGAGGACGGCAAACTGGTCTTCCGCCAGAACGCCGCGGCCGAAGGCTCGCAGGCGGCGGTGCCGAGCTAGGCTGGATTTGGTTTTCATGAAGGGCAGGCGAGCGCCTGCCCTTTTTCTTTTCTCACGCGCCGCTGCCGCGCATAGTCCGCGCGCACATGAACTTTGAACTTCAAACTTTGAACCTCGAGCCTCGCACGAGGCACGCGTTCCGTTCAGAGTTCAAAGTTCAGAGTTCAAAGTTCAAAGTTTTCTCGCCCCGGTGAAGACGCTCCACACCTATCTCCTGCGCCAGGTACTCGGCTCGCTGCTGATGACCGTAGCGGTGTTCACCTTCGTGCTGCTGCTGGGCAACGTGCTGAAGGAAATCCTCGGCCTGCTCGTGAACCAGCAGGTCTCGCTGCTCACGGTCTTCCACGCCCTCGGGCTGCTCATTCCGTACGTGCTGGTTTTCGCGCTGCCGATGGGCCTGCTCACCGCCACGCTGCTGACCTTCGGACGGTTCAGCGCGGATCACGAACTGACGGCGGTGCGTGCGAGTGGGCTGAGTCTGCTGTCGTTGCTCTCGCCCATCTTGTGGCTCAGCGTCGCGCTCTCGGTAGTGTGCGCATTCGTGAATCTGCAGCTCGCGCCGCAGTGTCGCGCGGCCTACAAGCAGCTGATCTACCGCAGCGCGCTGGACAATCTCGACAGCCTGCTGCCGGCGCGGAAATACATCAGCGAGTTCAAGCCCTACACCCTGTACTTCAGCAAAGTGAGCGGCGGCGAGATGACGGATGTGTATCTGTATGAGATGCGCGGCACCAACCTGCTGCGCACCACTCATGCCGCGCGCGGCACCTTCACGCTCGACCGCACCAACAAGCTCGTGAACCTCGTGCTCTACGACGCCTGGTACAAAGGCGAGGAGTCGGAATCGCCTGTCCATTTCGGTTCAACGCCCGCGATGGAACTGCGCTGGCCCAACAGTTCCGACAAAGCTCCCGGTCTGAGTGAAATGACCTTCGCCGAGCTGTGGGAAAAGCGCCGGGAGTTGAAACGGCTGGGCATCAACACGACACCCGCCGACTTGCAAATCCACTGGCAGGTGGCGTTCTCGTGCGCGTGCCTGGGCTTCGCGCTCGTGGGCATCCCGCTCGGCATTCGCGCGCACCGGCGCGAGACCAGCGCGGGCATCGCGATGGCGGTGCTGCTGGTGCTGGGCTATTACAGCTTCTTCATTCTCGCCAGTTCGCTGGAGACCAAGCCGCAATTTCATCCCTACCTCATTGTCTGGGTGCCGAATTTGATCTTCCAAGCGCTGGGCCTCGTGATGCTGCGGAAGGCGAACCGTGGCTTTTGAAGGATATGACTCTGGTCTTCAGTGACAGGCGTGCATCGCCGCCGGGCTGAGGTAGGGAATGCCCAAGGCCAGGCCGCGTAGGATGAGCAGCAGGGCCACGACGGCCACGGACACGGGCAGTAGTTTATGCAGGCGCGCGGCGAAGGGCAGCCGCCCGCCGGCCAGAACTATTCCCAGCAGCATCGGCAAAGTCCCCAGGCCAAACACCGCCATGTAGCCTGCGCCTGCCAAAGAATTTCCCGTCGCCGCCGCGCCCGCCGCCGCGACATAGACCAGACCGCAGGGCAGCAATCCGTTGATCGCGCCGAGGCCAAATTGCGAGGCCAGACTGCGTTGCTGGAGCAAGTGACCGAAGGTGGATTTCAAACGGGTCACCAGTTTCACCACGGGCGTCTTGAGCGCCGCCGTGGAGGAGAGGAACAGCCCGGCGAGGATCGCCACGCCGGCGAAGATCGAAAGCCCACGCTGCCATCCCGCCATCGCCAGCGAATGGCCGAGCGCGCCGAAGATGATCCCGATGACGGCGTAGATGGAAAGCCGGCCAGCGTGGTAAGCGAAAGACGAACGAGCGGGTGAACGCGGTCCACCGCCGGCTTTGGCCACCAGCAGGATCAAGGGGCCGCACATCGCGGCGCAGTGAACGCTGCCGGCGAGTCCGAGCAAGAGCGCTGTCCAGAGCAGTTCCATGATTGAACCTCAGCCTTCGATCATCACCGACTGATCGAAGCAGAAATCTTCGCCGCCCGCTTTCCATTCAAGCCGCACTTTCCATAGACCGGGCCGGAGTGCGCGTCCGTCGATGGCCTGCGCGCCATCTTGATTTGGCTGGAGCGTCAGATTGCGGTCGAGCTTCGCATCCGAGGGGCGATAGAGATGCACGGTGCCGGCGAACTCACTTCGCGCGTGTTGCGCTGGGACGCGCAACTGGATCGACTTGGTGGCCGTATCGTAGGCGACGGTGATCTCCTTCGTAAACGGGCGCGTGCGGTTCACGGTGTCGATGCGCTGCTGGTAGAGAATTTCCTCGGAGTAGTAATCCGGGCGCACCAAGTCCATGTCCTGTTTCACGGCCCAGGCGATGAACACGATCAGGAAGGAGATGAAGACAACGAAGTAGCCCGCGATGGCATACGGCCAGGGGCTGCGGTTTTTTTTCTGTGGCTGATGCATAAGTTTTAATCTCTCGGTCCGACAAAGACAGTCTTGACCGTTTTGATGTGCTTGCCGTTGGAGTAAACGCCCACCTGAAGTTTCGTCGTCGGGCCGGTGAGAGTTTTCTTGTCCAGCACGATGAGCAGGGAGGTCTGGGCGAGATTGTCTTTGGTCACTTTGAAGCCCGCGCCGCTCATCACCCGGATCTGGCCGGGCACGTTCTCCAGCTTGAATTCAATGGGCATCTCACGCGTGGTCTTGTTGAGCACTTTCACCGTGTAAAGATTTTCAATCTTGCCCCCCTCCAGTTGTTGATAGAGCGCTCCGGGTGCGCGGAGCAGAATGGTCTCTGCGTCCGGGCGTGTGAAGACGAGGAAGCCCAGCAAGCTCGCCAGCAGCGCCAGCACCACGAGGTAGAGCTTCATGCGCGCGGTGATGCGGAACGGTTTCCCGTGCTGGATGCTGTTCAGCGAGGCGTAGCGCACGAGTCCGCGCGGGCGTCCCACCTTGTCCATGATGTTGTCGCAGGCGTCGATGCAGGCGGTGCAGTGCACGCACTCCATCTGGGTGCCGTTGCGGATGTCGATGCCGGTCGGACACACCGCGACGCAGGCGTGACAGTTCACGCAGTCGCCGTGGCCGTCAGTCTTGCGCTGCTCGAAACTCTTGTCGCGTTGCAGCGGGCCTCGCTTCTCGCCGCGCACATGATCGTAGGCCACAACCATCGTGTTCTCGTCGAGCGTGGCGGACATGAAGCGGCCATACGGGCAGATGAACGTGCAGGCCTGTTCCCGGAAGCGCGCGAAGATGCCGTAGAACAGCAGCGTGAACAGGGTCATGAAGGTCAGCCCGACGAGATGCTGGCGCGGGTCATCCGTGATGATGTCGATCAACTTCTCGCTGCCGATGATGTAGGCCAGCAGCGTGTTCCCCACGATCCAGGAGAGCGCGAAGAAGATGACGTGCTTGGTCAGTTTCTTCGCAATCTTCTTCCCGCTCAACGGCGCGGCGTCGAGGGCGCGCTGCGCTGCGCTGTCGCCTTCGATGGCATACTCAATCTTCCTAAAAACCATCTCCATGATCAGCGTCTGCGGACAGGTCCAGCCGCACCAGAGCCGGCCAAAGGCCGTGGTGAAGATCATGATGCTGGTGAAGAACAGCAGCGCGGCCACGGCGAAGATCACGTTGTCCTGCGGCCAGAAAAGCTGGCCGAGGATCGAGAACTTCCGCTCCACGATGTTGAACATGAAGTAGGGATTGCCGTTGATGCGGATGAACGGTCCCGCGAAGAGCAGCGCGAGCAGCAACCAGCTTGAGTAGGTGCGCCAGCGGTACCATTTGCCCGACGGCTTCTTCGGATAGAGCCAGCGGCGATGGCCTTCCTTGTCCGCCGTGGCGATGTGGTCGCGGAAGTCCTGCCAGTCCAAGTCGCGAAACTTGGAGGACGCATCAGAATCCGGTGACGGATTCGGCTTCGACGGCTCTGGCAGGGTGGCGCTCATTTATTCGTACTCGTTTGGCTTCTGCGGTTGGGCTTGATCCTCGCGCGGTTTCGGGTTCGGCGGCTTGGTGCCGCGCAGGGTGTAGAGGTAGCTGGCCACGGCGGTGATTTCGTTGGGCTTGAGCAGGCCGCGCCAAGTCAACATGCCTTTCTCAGGCACGCCGTTGACGATGGTCTTCACGGTATCAACGTAATTCGATCCGTGAATCCAGTAGTCGTCGCACAGGTTCGGCCCGACCAGTCCGCCGCCATCCGGACGATGGCATGGCGCGCAGAGCTGAACGTGGATCTGCTGGCCCTTGTCGAGCACGGCCTGATCCTTGATTGGCTCCAGCGAACTCATCGAGGACTCGAACTTCGCAAGCGCGGCGGATTTGATCTCATCGCCGGCCTTGGCCTCCTTGTCGTACTCGGCGGCTTGCAAGTCACCCACGTTGAAAACGTGGTAGTAGCCCATGTAGGCGATGGAGAACACGATGGTGATGTAGAACAGCCACACCCACCAGCGCGGAAGCAGGTTGTCGAGTTCCTTGATGCCGTCGGCCTCGTGCTCCATGAGCAATGGGTCTTTCGGTTCCTTTGAATGGTCAGGCTGATTATTCATGGTTGGTTTCTCCTTTCGATTCGCGCGAGCCGTCTTCGAGCGGCAGGGTCCGCATCCGGTCGCAGAATGCTTTGCGGTGCGCCAGCGCCCAGATCATGGCGGTGGTGAAGACAGTGAAGAACAAACACACGGAGATGACTCCGTAGGTGGCGATGCCACCGAGTTCACGAATGACGTTCTGGATCATAGTCAGTTCCTCGCAGTGGCGTTGTTGTCGTTGAGTTGTGCGGCCTTGGCCGGCGCGGCGGGAATGGCCGGGGTGGCCGGCGCATTCGTCGCCTTGATGTCGGTGCCGAGCCGTTGCAAGTAGGCGATGAGCGCGATGATTTCTTTGTCGGGCGCGGCCTTAATCTGGCCCTGCGCGAGGTTGGTCACAATCGTCAGCGCCTGACGACTGGCGTCGGCGATGGCGGTTTGCTCCAAGCCCGCTGGGTACGGCACGCCCGCTTTGCGGAGCGCCTTGATGCGGGGCGGAATGGCGTTGGTGTCGAGCTTCTGCGTGAGCAGCCACGAGTAGCGCGGCATGATCGATCCAGGCGAGGTAGAGCGCGGGTCGTCCATGTGATTGTAATGCCACGCGTCCGGATACTTGCCGCCCTGGCGATGCAGGTCCGGCCCGGTGCGCTTCGATCCCCACAGGAACGGATGGTCGTAAACGAATTCTCCGGCCTTGGAGTATTCGCCGTAGCGCTCGGTCTCGGAGCGGAACGGGCGAATCATCTGCGAGTGGCAGCCTACGCAGCCTTCGCGGATGTAGATGTCGCGCCCCATCATTTCCAGCGGCGTGTAAGGTTTGACCGACGTGATCGTCGGCACGTTTTTCTTCACGAGGTAGAGCGGGATGATTTCCACCGCACCGCCGATGAGCACCGCGACCAGCGCGAGCACGCTGAAGAGGAGGGGCTTGGATTCCAGCCAGCGATGCTTGTACGAATGCGCGGCTTCGGCATGCACGGGTTGATCCTTCAGGGCCGCCGCCTGCGCTTCCACTTCCGGCACAAACTTTCCACCCTTCGCCGTGCGCCACAGGTTGTAGGCCATGATGAACGCGCCAATGATGTAGAGCGTGCCGCCGATGGCGCGCAGCCGATACATCGGGACGATTTGCAGCACGGTCTCGAGGAAGTTCGGCCATTGCATGAAGCCTTCGCTGGTGAACTGCTTCCACATCATGCCTTGCGTGATGCCGCTCCAATACATCGGGACGACGTAGAACATCATGCCGAGCAGCGCGATCCAGAAGTGCCAGTTGGCGAGTTTGGTCGAGTAGAGCTTGGTATCGTAGAGGCGCGGGAACAGCCAGTAGAGCATCGAGAAGGTGAAGAACCCGTTCCAGCCCAGCGCGCCCGTGTGGACGTGCGCGATGGTCCAGTCGGTGTAATGCGAGAGCGAGTTGATGCTCTTGATGGCGAGCATCGGGCCTTCGAGCGTGGCCATGCCGTAGGCGGTCAGCGCCACGATCATGAACTTCAGCATCGGTTCCGTGCGCACCTTGTCCCACGCGCCGCGCAACGTCAGCAGTCCGTTCAACATGCCGCCCCACGACGGCGCGATGAGCATCAGGCTGAAGACCACGCCGAGCGATTGCGCCCAGTCCGGCAGTGCGGTGTAGAGCAGGTGATGCGGCCCCGCCCAGATGTAGATAAAGATGAGCGCCCAGAAGTGAATGATCGAAAGTCGGTAGCTGAACACCGGACGATTCGCCGCTTTCGGCAGGAAGTAATACATCAGGCCGAGGTAGGGCGTGGTGAGGAAGAAGGCTACGGCGTTGTGACCGTACCACCACTGCACCAGCGCGTCCTGCACGCCGGCGTAGATCGAGTAGCTCTTGAAGAAACTGGCCGGCACGGCGAGCGAGTTGACGATGTGCAGAACCGCGACGGTGAGCGCCGTGGCGATGTAAAACCAGATGGCGACATACATGTGTTTCTCGCGCCGCTTGAGGATGGTGCCGAGCAGGTTGATCGTGAACGCCACCCAGATGAGCGCGATGGCGATGTCGATGGGCCATTCGAGTTCCGCGTATTCCTTGCTGCTCGTGAGGCCGAGCGGCAGCGTGACGGCTGCGCCCACGATGATGGCCTGCCAGCCCCAGAAGTTAATCCAGCTCAGCTTGTCGCTGAACATGCGTGCCTTGCACAGCCGTTGCAGCGAATAGTAGATGCCCATGAACATGCCGTTGCCGACGAAGGCGAAGATCACGGCGTTCGTGTGCAGCGGCCGCAGCCGCCCGAACGTGGTGTATTGCAGGTTGAGGTTCACCTCCGGCCAGAAAAGCTGGAGGGCGATGAGCAGTCCCGCGCAAAAGCCCACGAGCCCCCAGATGACGGTGGCAATCGCGAACGCGCGGACGATCCGGTTGTCGTATTTGAATGTTTCGATGTTCATGGTTGGTACGGTGATTCGGGTGAAAAGTGTTTCGGGGCGGCGGCAACCGGTTCACTGGGCGCGGCAGCGGGGCGCGCGGCTTCAGTTCCGTCGTTCAACAGGACGCGCATGGACGGCGTGAGCGTGTCCTCGTACTGGCCGGACTTCACCGCCCAGATAAAAGCTGCGAAAAACGCCGCCGCGATCAGGATGCTCACGGGGATAAGGAGGAAGATGATGTTCATACGGCACCTCCAGCGGGTTGAAGGTTGAAGGTTGAAGGTTGAAGGTTTGAAGTGGCTTTGCCCTCCGTTCGTAACTTTCTTCCCGCCCAGGCCGTCGCGCCGCAGGCGAAGGCCACGACGGAGATGGAACTGACCGGCATTAGGATTGCGCAGACTACGGGCGAGAGCAGTCCGCTCGCGGCGATGCTCAGGCCGATGGCGTTGTAGAAACTCGACAGCAGGAAACTCAGCTTCACGATCCGCACGGCGCTCTTCGAGAAATGCAGCACCGTCCCGAGGTCCGGCACCATCGTCGCCGCGAGGATAATGTCGCTCGCGGGTGAAAATGCGCCCACGCGTTCTACCACGGCCACGCCCACGTCGCTTTGTTGCAGCGCGCCCGCGTCGTTCAAGCCGTCACCGACCATCATCACGGTGCGTCCGGCGCGCTGGCGGGCGTGGATGAATCCCAGTTTGTCCAACGGGCTTTGATGAAAGTGCAGGTGCGACTGCGCGCCGAAGAGTTCGCCAAAGCGCGCGCGCTCCTTTTCATTGTCGCCGCTCAGGAGCGACAGTTCATAGTCCTGGCCGAGTCCGCGAATGAGCCGTTCCGTTTCCGGTCGCAGCGC
>JANNGC010000009.1:0-2222 GCA_031380445.1 Pedosphaera sp. | reverse complement strand
AAGAACACCCGGTCGGCGAACGTGCCGTGCGCGTGAATGCGCCCGCCCGCACGGGTAAAGATGCCCTGGTTTGGATTCGCCAGGACGACCGCGCCGTTCGCGACTTCAAAGGTCAGGTTCGTCGGCACGAAGACAGTGTTGGTGACATAAAGCACAGTGCCGCGATTGGACGCCAGCAGACTGGAAACCAGCGTCCCGCCGATGTCCATCCGGGTCGTCTGGTAGATGATGTCCTGCGTGAGGTTGGAGAGCTGGTTACCGCTCGTGTCCAGCGCGGCGATGTAGAGGCGGTTGAGGCCCGGCGCAAGCGCGATGGAGTTGGACCAAATGCCCTGCCCTTGGTTGAAGGGAACGTCGTCACCATTGATCGTCACGCGAGTAGCCCCAGCCACGGTGTTCGAGCCGGACAAGGTGATCGAACTGTCGGTGGTGAGCGCGTACAGCCCGTTGTTCGCCACACTGACGCCATTGGTGCTGACCACGGCCAGATCAGGCACCATGATCAAGTCGGAACTGGTGACGGTGGTTCCGTTGATACCGATGATGGCGAAGACATGCGTGCCGAGGCCCAGGCGGGAGCCAACCGCGCCGAGATCATAAACGACCGGGGCATTGCCCGAACTGCCAAGCGATGATTCGTGCGTGGAAGTGGCGAGGTTGGTGATCGCCGGCTCAACCCCGACCGTTCCGACAATGTTGGCCGTTCGCTGCACTTCGACGCCGTCGAGGTAAGCCACGAACGCGTCATCGTAATCCATGGTGAAACGGAGGTGGGCATTCGTGTCGATGACATCGCTCACCTGGAAAGTCCGGCGCATGTAGAGAGTCCGGTAGTTACCCGACATGTCAGTGAGAATGGTCTGGCAGTTGTTCGTCTCCGCCGCCGTATCCGTCGAGTAACCGATGCCGCCGTTACCCGTGAGCCATTGCCCGCCCAGGGTGGCATCCGCGTTCGTCTGCCAGCCCACGACCGGCGCGTTCGTCCCCTTGTGCCAGCGCCATGAATCGCCGTGATTCACCAGCGGCGTGGGCGGCGGAGCCGCAGAACCAACCTGCACGGTGAAATTCTGCGCCCGGGCAGAGACGACGAAAATGGCGAGCACCGGCATGATGAGTCGGACCAATTGGTTCATAAGGTTGAGGATCGTCGCACAGTCCGGGAGCCTTGACAATCTCCGCCGCAAATATGAGCGAACTGTCATAGAGCGCCCGTTTCAGGCAAAAACCGGCCATGTTCGACGGTGCATCAGCGATCGAACGCCTTCCTCAGAAATGGTTGTTGAAGTGCGGGCGGTGCTTCGCGATATTCCGCGCCGCTCGTCCTCGGACGAGTCACCGGTCGGGGCGTAGCGTAGCCTGGCTAGCGCGCTTGCTTGGGGTGCAAGAGGTCGAGAGTTCAAATCTCTCCGCCCCGACCATTTTTTCTTGGTCAACTAAGATTCCCTCCCATTCCCATCTGTTTCCCAACTGCCTGACGGCTGAAAATGCGGGGCGGCGTCCCGCGAGTCGCGCGGATCGATTGCCGGGCGTTGGGCGCGAGTCCTGCGATCGGGTTGGCGCGGCGTTCTCCCGGCCCTTCAGCGTCGCGGCTGTCGCTAAGGCGGAGCAAGAGGATGCGGTCCATGAGTCGCGGGCAGGCTTCGGCGACCCGCATCCTCGCCCGCAAAACTTCCCCTCGCCCTGCGGAACGTCTTTCCCTACTTTCGCCCGCTCTGAATATGACCAGTTCACAAATCCGCCAGTCGTTCCTCGACTTCTTCAAGTCGAAGCAGCACTCCATCGTCACCTCCGCCAGCCTCATGCCGGACTCGCCGAACCTCCTGTTCACCAACGCCGGCATGAACCAGTTCGTGCCCATCTTCCTTGGCCAGGTGAAGTGCCCCTACGCGCCCGGTCGCGCCGCCGACACCCAAAAGTGCATCCGCGCCGGCGGCAAGCACAACGACCTCGATGACGTCGGGCTCGACACCTATCACCACACCTTCTTCGAGATGCTCGGCAACTGGTCCTTCGGCGACTACTTCAAGCAGGACGCCATCAACTGGGCCTGGGAACTCATCATCGAAGTCTGGAAATTTCCGCCGTCGCGCCTCTACGCCACGATTTATCAGCCCGACAAAACGAAGAACGATCCCGCTGACCGCGATCAGGAGGCGTGGGAATTGTGGGCCGCGAAATTCCGCTCCGTGGGACTCGACCCCGACGTCCACATCGTCAACGGC
>JANNGC010000989.1:0-8532 GCA_031380445.1 Pedosphaera sp. | reverse complement strand
GTCTCGCCCAAGTAGAGCAGCAGGCG
Source organism: Pedosphaera sp. (assembly GCA_031380445.1). Taxonomy (GTDB): domain Bacteria; phylum Verrucomicrobiota; class Verrucomicrobiia; order Limisphaerales; family SIBH01; genus JANNGC01. The sequence continues at coordinate 8,506 of JANNGC010000989.1, read as the reverse complement.
CATCGGTCCCGGCTCGCCGTTGCCGATGCTCCCGCTCACGCTGAAGAACCGCCAGCCGTCCCGCGGCACCGCCGGGGTGCTGATCTCGGGGGAGTACAACGCCGGGATGAAGGCGGCGTTCCAGTTGCCGGCGCGGCTGTTGTCCTGGTTCGGATCAATCAGTTGCAACGACGAGCCGGTGTTGTTCGCGTTGGTGTTCCACGGCGCGGCGGCCTCGTAGCGCACACGGTCAATGATGACGTCCGCGGCGTTCGTGGTCGCGCCGGGCTGGATGAGCGCGAGCGTCTCGCCATCGCCCTGGAGCGTGCCGCCGAACTGGTCATACATCGGCGTCGTCGCGCCGAAGGCGGCGATGAACGAGACGCGGTTCTTCACGAGCAGCAAGAACTGGCGCGGTCCAATGTAAGCGCCGGGCGGGAAGGTGTAGTCGAGTCCGTTGATGCGCCAGCCGCCGAGGTTGAAGGCGAGGTTGCTGTGGGTGTTGAACAGCTCGACGTATTCCGCGTCCGGCGTGTTCGGCCCAGCATTGTACATGATTTCGTTGAAGACCACGAAGCCGCGCGGGTCGGGCAGGGCCGGGGCGGAGTAGGTGACGGCGACGTTGGCCGGGCTGCCGACGGCGGTGTGCGTGCGGTCGTAGGCGGCGACGGAGATGGGCGCGCTGTTCGTGACCGGGATGGTCACGGACCAGGCGGTGATGGTGGTCCAGGTGACGGGCCAGGACACGCCGTTGAACTCGATGGTGGTGACATCGAAGGCGGCGTTGCCGCTGATGGTCACGAGGTTCGAGGCGGCGGCGGTGACGCTCGGCGTGGTGACGGCGAAGCCGTTGAAATCCGCCGCGACCACGGCGGCGGAGATGTTCGCGCGGGCCACGGCGATGAAGCCCTTGACGCTGGCGGTGGTCGCGCCCGGGGTCAGGCCACTGGCGCGGAAGGCGGCGTACTTCGCATCAATGAGCGGGTCGCAGTTGGCCGCGATCATCGGAGCGTTCGAGTACACGGTCAGTTCCTTGTAGGCCCGCCACCAGGCGCGGCGGAAGGGCGGGAAGGCGTTCAAGTTTCTCATGCCCACCGGGTCTTGGTCCGACTGGGTCTGGAAGAGATTGCCGACCGGGTTCAAGCCGGTTCCGGGATTGGCCCCCGTACTGGCGCTGGGCATGTCCGAGGCGGTGCCGGGGCCGACGCCGCCGGAACTGGCGGCATTGTTGAGCACGATGTTCAAGTCCCAGATCATCAGCTTCCATTTTCCGTCCTTGGGCTTGTAGCCGTACATGTTCTGCGCGTTGCGGTTGCCGAAGCTGTCCCAGTTGCCGACCGCGTGCTCGGTGGCAAAGATGTGCGCCCACTGGTCCACGTCGATGAGACCGCTGAGGTTCGGCCAGTAGGCCGGGCTGGTGGTGGGGATGTTCGCGGCGTTGATGAGGGCGATGACGTTGGTGTAGTCGTTGGCCGTCTTGTCGGCGCTGCGGGTCAGCCAGTTCTGGCGGTAGCGTGCGATCTTGTGGGCGTTGGTGCTGAGGTTCGGATCGAGGGTGGACCAGCGCTCGTTGTCGAAGCCCGCCGCCGTCGTGCCGTTGACCACCGTCACGTCATCAAATTCAAACCACGGCTGGATTTTGAAGAGCCGCCCTTCGGTTTCATCGGGGAAGAATTCATCGATCAGTTCGCCGCCGGGCCGCTGGGTGTCTTCCATCAGGGCGTCCGCGCCGGCGTTGCTGCCGGCCTTGCGCGTGCCGTTCACGTACATGGCCACGAAGCGGCGGTAGAGGTAGGGCTGGCCGACCTTGCGCGCCATCCAGTAGGCGGTCTGTTCGCGCAGCCAGTTGTTGTCCTCGAAGGAGGCGTTGCCGGGCGCGTGGACCTTGTTGAAGTTTTCCGTGCCGAGATATTTGTCATCCATCGGCAGGTGCATGGAGAAGTGCTGGCCGCCGGCTTCGGGCGAACCGTTCTGCGTCTGGTGATACGGGCTGTTCGAGTAGTGCGAGAGCACGTTGTAAATGGGCCGGTTGTTGTTCACGATCATGGTGCCGTCCACGTCCTCGTTGCTCAGGGCCGGGCGGTTCACGTAGGCGTTCACGTTGGCCCGGCTCATCCACAGCCGGTAGGTGTTGAAGGCGCTGGTCAGAATGGGATCGCCCCAGCGCACCAGGCATTCGTGGCGCTGTCCGTCCACGGCGGCCACGATGGCGTTGCGCGGGAACTGGCTGTTGGCCAGCCGCGTGTCGTTCGCTTCCACGTAGAATGAAATCATTGTGCCCGCCGTTTGCACGGGAATGGTCGCGCTGTAAATCCCGTCGCCGGCCACGGCGTCGCCGCCCGTGCCGTTATCGAACATGAACTGCTGGGTGAAGGCGGGCGGAGCCGCGCTGTCCACGCGCCAGAACAGCACCGCGTTGGTCACGCCGTCCGGGTCCTGCACGCCGGCGGTGATGACCGCGCTGTCGCCGGCCTGGGGCAGGGCGGGCGTGTGGGTGACGCTGTAAATCGCCGGCCCGGCGTTCGTCAGCGCGCGGCTGTTCGCCGCGCCGGGCGTGCCGAGGTTCGCGGGCAGTTGCATGCGCCCGTAGTTTTCCAGGAAGCCGCCTTTGAGCCGCATCAGCACTTCCGGCCAGCCGCGCTGCCAGCGGACGTAGCCGCGCAGGGTGAACTGCGAGCCTTGCGTCAGGTCCGCCGCGAGCGCGACGCGGATGCGGTTCGCGCCGGAGTCGCCATTGCCGCCGCTCACCACGCGCATGGAACGGCTGCCAGTGCGTCCGGTCAGTTCCAGCGAGCTGCGGAGGTGATTGCCCTGCGGCGTCCACGGAGCCAGGCCCGCCTCGAAGCCGGGATTGGTCAGCAGATTCGCGTTGGTCCCGCCGGGATAGCGCGCCTCCATGTCGTCCAGCAAACATTCGCCTTCGCCCATCATGGTGATTTCGAGGCGGTTGATGGGCGTGCCGCCCTGGGTGTTGCCGGTGTCGAGCAGGCCGTTGTGCTCGAAGAAGGTCCACGGCGCTTTCTGCGTCTCGTCGCTATCGCCCCAGTTGTAAGCGAGGCGATGGTTCGAGCGCGGATCGAACAGTTCCAGGCTGCTGCCGCCCTGGTTGGCCCATTTGCCCCAGCGTCCGCCGGTGCCGTAGGTCACTTCCTCGACCACGATGTAGAGGGTGTTGGTGAGAATCTGCTGGCCGTTGGTGGTGAGATCGATTTCCGGTTTGCCGAGCGCCAGGCGTTCGCCGTCGCGCGAGAGCGTGCCGTTGAAATTGCCCACGGTGTTGCCGCTGTTCAGGTTTGCGTAGTTGCCGAGCAGGTGCGCCTTGTCCTTGGCCACCACCAGGTAGCCGCCCGCCGGGATCGAGGTGTTCGCGGGGAACGTGAAGTCGATGCCGGACGTGAAGCGCCAGCCGCTCAAGTCCACGGGGCCGGCACCTTTGTTATACAATTCGATGAACTCATCCGCGATCTCTTCCGAGATGGGGCCGTACATGATTTCGTTGATCACGAGGTCAGCGACGAGCGGGACGGTGTTCGTGCTGCCGGGCGTGCGTGCGCCCAGGCGGTAAAATTCCGGCGAGCCGTCCGGGTAACGGCCCACCGAGACCGCGTTTTCCTGCGCGTCGAACTGCACCGCGTCCAGCATCCGTGTGCCGTCCGCGCTGCGGAGGTAAATCGTCTCGCCTTTGTGATCGAGGTTGAAGCCGAGTTGAATTTCATCAAACGCCAGATGGCCGCGCGGCGGGAGAATGGTGCCGCCGGGAATCTGAAACTTGTTCGTCGAAGGCGCGTCGGTCAGGTAGCAGCCCGAGATGTCCACCGCCTGGGTGCTGTAGTTGTACAGCTCGATGAAATCCACGAGCGGCAGATCGGTGTGGGCAAGGATTTCGTTGATCATCACGGCGCGGAGACCGGTGCGCTGGCGCGGAGCCTCGTGTCCGCCGGGCGAGCCGCCGAGGCGGTCGCTGGCGTCCCATGATTTGGGATTCCCCTGGCCGTGCGACGGGCGCGTGAGCACGAGCGAATGGCCGGTGCCGTCCGCGCCCACGGGCCACGGATTCTGATCCTCGTAATTCACCTCGAGCAGAATGTTGCTGTGGTCGCTGTTGCCGCGCAGCCGCACCTGGCCGCGGGCCGGGAGCGAGTTCGAGTACGGCCCGAGCACGCCGCTGATCCCATACTCCGCCATGAGCGCGGACGGATTTTTCGCGATCACGAGGAAGGTGCCGCCCGGCACAATGGTGTTCGGCGGGAAGGTGAAGGCGATGTCGCCCGCGAGCCGGTAGCCGCTGATGTCCTCGAAGTAGGGGTTCGAGTTGTAGAGTTCCACGAATTCGAGGTTGTTCGTGTTCGAGCCGCCGGGCTTGTACATGATTTCGGAAATGACCATCGGACCGGTGCGCACGGCGGCGCTCAACGTCTCGGTCGTAAAATTGAAACTCGTCAGCGGCACCACCGCCGGACTCGCCTCGGTGGGCAGGAAATCGCGGAACCGCGCCGTGGTGGATTGCGCCACGTCATGGCTGGTGACCGCGAAGCCGAGATAGACCGGGCCGACGGCCAGCGTCACGCTGCCGAGCTGCACCCACGTCTGGCCGTCGAAGCTGGCGAAGCCCGTGAAGACGTTGCCCGCGCGGCGCAGGCGCAGCCAGGTGTCGGGATAGCTGGACGGAAAATTCCCGGACTTCACCGAGGCCACCCCGGTCGTGACCCGCGATTCAAACATCGAACCGACGACCAGCGGCGTGGCCACGGCCGCCGCGAACACGCTGTTCGAGTCCAGCGTGGCCCGCGCCATCAACGACGCCTTCGTCCACGGGTCGCGGAAATTCACCGCCTGTACGCGCACCTTGAAATCGAAATCTCCCGCCCGCTGCTGATGCGCAAACGTGAACTGGTCGCCCGTGCCGCCAATGTCCGAGCCGGCACCGCTCACATTGTAGCCGTTGCCGGCGGCGACGACGCTGCCAGGGATGGCAGGGTTGCCGATGTTGGCCGGCGTGTAATCCGCCGTGATGAAGGCGCCGACGGTGTTCGCCGCGATGGAGTTCGCCGCGGCGGAAATATCGCGCACGTTATTGATTACGAGCCGGTAGATGCCGCCCAAGGTTTGCGTGGCCGTGACGAGCGAGACATTCGTCATATCCGGCGCGAGCGTGGCCGAGGTAATGGCCAGCGGCACGCCCGCGTTGTTGGTGATAAAATAGTTCGCCACGTTTGTCGCCGTGCTTTCCAGCACGCGCTCGCTGAAGGACAGCGCCACCGCGTTCAATCCCGCGCTCGACACGGAGACGAGTCCGGGCGCGGTCACGTCCGCCGTCACCGTCAGCGTGGCCACGCTGCTGGTCACGGAGTAGAAGACGTTGCTGGCCGTGTTTTGCACCACGACGTTGAAGCCGGCCCCGCTGAAACCAAGCGTTGCGGAAGGAATGCTGTAGCTGAAATTCGTCGCGCCGGGAATCGCCGTGCTGTTCGAGTACCATTGCGCGGTCGGCGTCGGAAAGCCCGCCACGCCCGCCGTGAAGGAAGCGGGCTGCAATTCTGCCACGGTCTGGCTTGCCGGCTGCCCGGTGATGTTCGCGGGAATTTCATTCGCGGGCTGGGCCGAGGCGAAGAAGTTATCAATCTTGTTTTCATTGTCCGGGCCGGGCGAGCCGTTGTCGTCCGCCCACATGAGGTAGAGGCTGCCCCCGGCCACCCAGTTGATCGTGAGGGTCGTGGTCAGCCGCCCGGAAGTGCTCACGGAGAAAGCCGGGATGAGCGTCCAGGAATTCGCCGCGCCGGTCAGACTGTAGAAGGCGCGGAAGCCGTTAATCTCCTCAGCCAGCGGTGAGACGGTGAAGTCATAGCTGATGGTCGCAGCATTGGCGTTCACGCCGAGGTTGTTGACCAAAGTACACATGAGCAATGTCGCGGCATTGCCGGTCGGGCGCACCTGCGCGTTCAATCCGGCCGAACTCCACGCCGCGAAACTGTTCGCCGTCATGGGATCGCCGGCGTCGGTGAGCAGCACCGTGTTGATCGTGCCGGCCGCGACCGCGACCGCCGCCGCGTCCAGAGTCGCCGTCGTCGTGTGGTCAGCGGAGGCTCCGCCCACGGAACCCGACGACCAGTCGCCGACCGGCGGCAGGCTGCCGAAGCCATTGGTGTAGCCGCTGTTTCCGACTTGGGCGGCGTGCGTGGCGAGCGACGTGCCGATGAGCAGCGCAGCCCCGAGCAGTAACGCAACTGTAACGTGGAGTGGGTGAGTCCTGGTTTGCATGGAGTTTTTTTTAGAGACGAACCTGCGGACCACCACGCAAAAGCACGGCGCTTCGCGAGGCGTAGGTGAGATTACGCGTTTGGGTCATCGGGTTCGGTGGCGCACTTTAGCCAGCGCCTGTCCAAATGCAATCACGCAGTCGCAGCCGGCGGGTGCGGGGCGCATCTGAATACCATTCCCCGTAGCGGAGGGCTTCCAGCCTGCGCCGCTGGAAAACCAGGGAGCCGCATTAACTCATCAAGTCCTGCCGATTAAAAATCCGCGCTGCCGCCGACTGGGAAGTCTGCGCTCCGGGCCTGTCCGCCCTTTGGAAAAAAAGAAAAGCCGCCGTCATCACGACGGCGGCTAAAACTCGCGGGCGAAAAACTATTTCGCGCCCTGCTCGATCCACGCGCGCACCAGGCCGACTTCTTCCTTCGTGAGCTGCGCGATCTTCGCCTTGTTGCCTTTCGGCGGCATGTACATTTCCTCGTCCTCGGTGGCCCAAGCGATCATCGCCAGGATCGGACTCTTGGCCAGATCACCCGCCGTGACCGCCACGCCTTCGCCGCCGCCTTTGATGACGTTGGCGGCGGAGTCGGAGCGGAACTTGCCCTTCGGCTTCTCCACATCCGCGCCGTGGCATTTCGCGCAGCCCTTCTCGAAGAGCGGCTTGATGTCCGTGGCGAAGGTCACGCCTTTCTTGGTCGCTGCGGGCGGCAGCTTGCTGACATCCACCTTGATTTCCGCGTGCAGCGCGAGCGCGCTCACGGCGAGGGCCATACTGACTGCAATTGTTTTCATGTTCATAAAGTTGTGCTGTGGACGTTGCTTAACGGGAAGAGATTCAACGCGCAAGCCGCTTCATGCCCGTCGTTCAGTGTGGCGGAAGAAACTTTCCTGGGCCGCGCGGTGTTTCGCTGCGGAGGAATTGTGCAACCGCGCGGCGCTGGGTTGAGCCGGGAAGAGTTTTCTTTCGGCTTTCTTAGCGCGCTCATCGGTTCTTAAGTCGTCTTCAACACGCCGAGTAAAAAACAGAAGGAAGCCCATAAAATGCAAAATCGCTGTCATCATGCTCGCCGGGATTCTTGTTGGCGCGTCGGCCCTGGCCGCCGCCGAGGTGCCGTCCGCCGTGAAAGAGGCGTTCAGGTCCACGGCGTTGGAACGCGCCATCAGCGCCGTGCGCGAGCAATTCAGAGGCGAGAGTGATTCATGGATGGCCGGTGACATCCGCTCGTTTGTCACTGTCAGGACCAATTTCGCGCAAGGCACGGTGAACACGTTGGAAGAATTCACCCGCCACGGTCAGACCAATCTGATTCGCGTCACGGTCATGCAGCATGGAGTTCTGCAACATCGCGGGCACAACTTCTATCATCGCGGTGTGCTGGTCGGGCGATACATGTGGGGCAGCGGGCACACGATCATCAATACCGGGCCGGGGACGCCCTATTCCCTCACGCTCGTGCTCAATGAATCCAACCAGCCCTTTGCCGCCACCATTCAAAGCACGAACCGGAGTCTGGATTTGTTCGTTTGCACGAACGGCGTCTTTTATCCGGAACTGATGCAGCGCAGCCGTGAGTCCAAATAAAAGAGGAAGCGCGGCGAGTCTTTCGACATCACCGCGCTTCAGCAGAATTCCTAAACGGTCAGCAGCTCACTTGACCTGCTTAACCTTCTCCCAACGTTTCGTCCGTGCAGATTTCAGCACGGCGTCGGTCACGTAGTCGGTGGCGAGGCCGTCCTTGAACGTCGGCGCGGCCATCTTCCCGGTCGAGAGGCCCTGGATGAAGTCGGCGACCTGATGCACGAAGGTTTCGGCGTAACCGATGGCGAGGCCCGGCACCCACCAGTTCTTCATGTAGGGATGATCGCCGTCGGTGATGTGGACGGATTTCCAGCCGCGAATTTTGCTCTCGTCCTTGTAATCAAAAACTTGGAGACGATGCAGGTCGTGCAAGTCCCACGCGAGCGAACCGTTCTCGCCGTTGATTTCCAACGTGTAGAGCGCCTTGTGGCCGCGCGCGTAACGGGTGGACTCGAAGGTCGCGAGCGAGCCGTTCTTGAAGCGCGCGAGGAAGAGGCTCGCGTCGTCAATGGTCACCTTCTGCATCTTGCCGGTGAGCGTGTGCTTGCGCTCTTTGATGAAGGTCTCGGTGGTGGCGGTGACGGTATCAATGCCGCCGTTCAGCCACATCGCGGTATCAATGCAGTGCGCGAGCAAGTCGCCCGTCACGCCGCTGCCCGCAACTTTCGCATCAAGACGCCAGAGTCCGGCGCCGCCCTG
>JANNGC010000979.1:0-3871 GCA_031380445.1 Pedosphaera sp. | reverse complement strand
GGCTCACGCTACCTGCGCGTGACCAACGGCACGCCCGTTTTGAATCTGCTGGATAACACGCTGATTCTGAGCGGCGGCAACCTGACCAACTTCATCGCAAATCCCATCTCGCTCGGCGGCAACAACAAGATTGTTGGCAGCAATGGACTCACCCTCACCTTCACAACGCTCAAGGGCGCGATGACCGGCAGCTTCACCGACCCCGCCACCGCCAAGAAGCGCACGATCAAAGGCGTGGCCCTGCCCAACCAGAGCCAGGCGCGCGGTTTTTTCCTGGGCTCGAACGAGGGTGGCAGTATCACCATCGGTCTTGGCGTGCCCCTCGGTTCCTGGTTTTTCCAGGTCGTGAATGGGGAAGGCGGACTGGACGAGGGAGAATAGGCCCCACTCTGGGGAGGGGCATTGGCCTCCGCACCGCCTGATTTTTGGCCGCCCCTCGACAAACTTCCCTTGCCACTCGTAAGGTTCGCGCAATGTCTTTGGTCAATCGTCCGCTGGTCATTGCTGGCCGCGTTTTCCAGTCCCGGCTCATGGTCGGGACGGGAAAATTTTCGTCGCCCGTCGCCATGCGTGATGCGCTCGCCGCGAGCGGCACGGAAATCGTGACCGTGGCCTTGCGCCGCGCGGACTTGAGCGGCCAGCGCGATCCTTTCGCGAACATTCTCGAATTTATTGATGGCGAAAAATATCTCCTGCTGCCCAACACCAGCGGCGCGATGAACGCCGAGGAAGCGTTGCGGCTCGCGCGCCTCGCCGTCGCCGCAGGTCTGCCGAAGTGGGTCAAGCTGGAGATTCATCCCGACCCGCGCTACCTGCTGCCCGATCCCATCGAGACGCTGAAGGCTGCTGAGATTCTGGTGAAGGAAGGTTTCATCGTGCTGCCTTACATCAATGCCGACCCCGTGCTGGCCAAGCGCTTGCAGGACGTGGGCACGGCCACGGTCATGCCACTCGGCTCGCCCATCGGCTCCAATCGCGGGATTCAAACGCGCGATCAGATTCGCATCATCATCGAGCAGGCCACGGTGCCGGTCGTGGTGGACGCGGGCATCGGCGCGCCCAGCCACGCGGCGGAGGCGATGGAACTGGGTGCGGACGCCGTGCTGGTCAACACCGCCATCGCCATCGCGCCCGACCCGAACCGCATGGCCATCGCCTTCAAGATGGCCGTCGAGGCCGGACGCGCGGCGTATGAAATGGGTGTGGGCGCAGAGTCGGACACGGCCCACGCGACCAGTCCGCTGACGGCTTTCTTGGAATGAGCTTTTCCAACTCCAAACAAGGGACCGCGTCGCGAGGGGGCGATGATTTTGCCGCGGAGGCGCAGAGGCGCAGAGATGCAGAGGGGAAAGGGTTTTTTTCTTTTCTCTGCGCCTCTGCGCCTCTGCGCCTCTGCGCTAAAATGAACCGTTCTCCATCCTTGAGCGGTCTCCCGCCGTCTGGAACCCGAAGTTTTTCCCAACCCGCATGACTTCACTCGACGTAAAACGTGTCCGCGAAATTCTTAACGCCGCTTCCAAGGCGCGCATCCTCGTCGTGGGCGACGTGATGCTCGACCAGTTCATCTGGGGCAGCGTGTCGCGCATTTCGCCGGAGGCGCCGGTGCCGGTCGTTGATTTCTCGCACGAAAGCTCGATGCCTGGCGGCGCGGCGAATGTGGCGCGCAATCTCTCCGCGCTGCGCACGAACGCGGAACTGTTCAGCGTCGTCGGTCGCGATGCGGCGGGGACTCAATTGCGAAGTTTGTTGAAGGAGCAGCGCGTGGGCTGCGGCGGCTTGATTGAATCCAGCGCACGGCCGACGAGCATCAAGACGCGTATCGTGGCGCACCAGCAGCAGGTCGTGCGCGTGGACCGCGAATCGAAGCAGGCCATCGGCGCGGCGGAAGTGCAGGGGATGTTGCGTGTGCTGAAGAAAAAAATCGCAGGCGCGGACGCGGTGGTGGTCGGCGATTACGGCAAGGGCGTGGTCACGCAGCCGTTGCTCGAAGGCGTGAAGGCGCTGTGCCACGAGCGCGGCGTGTGGCTGAGCATGGATCCGAAGCCGGTGCATCATTTGAACCTCGCCGCGCTCTCGCTCATCACGCCGAACCGCAAGGAGGCGTTTGAACTCGCGGCCATCAAGGACGAGACGCGCACGGCCAATCCGCTCGAAGATAAAAATTTGATGCAAGTCGCCGACCGTCTGTTGAACGAACTGCGCCCGGCGTTGCTGCTCATCACGCTCGGTGACCTCGGCATGTTGCTCTGCCAACGCGGCGCGAAGCCGTTCCACATCCCCACCGTGGCGCAGGAGGTGTTCGACGTGTCCGGCGCGGGCGACACGGTCATCGCGTCGTTCACGCTGGCGATTGCGGCGGGCGCGTCGCCGGTCGAGGCGGCGATTATTTCCAATCACGCCGCCGGCGTCGTGGTCGGCAAGGTCGGCACGGCCACGGTCACGCCGGAGGAGTTGCTGCAAAGTTTTAGCCACGGATGAAACACGGATTCTGAAGATGGGAAAGCTCCCGCAAAAAACGCATGAGATCCAAACAGAATTCTTGTTGGGAATGCGAGATTCCCAAGACTGGGTTGATTGGGCCGTTGACGCCATTGTTGACGGCTTTGATTCTTCGAGTCTCCGCATCCTCGCAGGTCTTCAACCGCCATTGGATCGCGATGAAGTGACTCGTTTGTGGCCCAAAGCCTTTGTTGAGCTAAACATTCGACCGATTGAACACAAGAACTGCATCCCTTTTTACGTTTCAACGGTGATTCGGCGAACACTGACGGAGAAAAGGCCACCCAATGAAGCGCTTGGAAAGCTCAAGGATCTGTGTTGTGCAACAAACTACGATAGCCGCCTGATGGATTTTTACCTGCTTTTTTTTGCTTTGACTGACTTAGAAGCTGGGGAAATGCAATGGTATTGGAAAGGTGCCACCGCCGACAACGTGCATCAAATTGTTGACGACTACCTTGGGGATTGGTTGAAGAACTTTGACCAAAATTTCTCGCAATAAATTGTTCCGTGCTTCATCCGTGTTCAATCCGTGGCTAAAAAATGAATTCCAAAATCACGGTGGCAAAAGTTCAGGCCATGAAGGGTCGCGAGAAAATCGCCGCGCTCACGGCGTACGATTACCCGATGGCGCGCTTGCTCGATGAATGCGGCGTGCCGTTCCTGCTCGTGGGCGATTCGCTCGGCATGGTCGTGCTCGGCTATCCCGATACCACGCACGTCACGATGGCGGAGATGGAGCATCACGTCCGCGCCGCCGCGCGCGCGAAGCCCAATGCGTTGCTCGTCGGTGACTTGCCGTATCGCAGTTACGACACGCCGGAACAGGCGGTGGAGAATTCCCGCCGCTTCATCGCCGCCGGTGCGGACGCGGTGAAGGCCGAGGGCGGACGCGACATTCTGCCGCAAGTGCGCGCGATCATCGCGGCGGGCATTCCCTTCGTCGGGCATCTCGGGATGTTGCCGCAGCACATCGTGGAAGAGGGCGGCAAGTATCGCATCAAAGGCCGTGACGACGAGGGGCACGCGAGTTTGATCGAGGACGCGGCGGCGCTGGCGGAAGCGGGCGTCTTTGCCGTGGTGCTGGAACTGGTCACGCCGCCCGTCGCCAAAGAAATCACCGAGCGCTTCCCGTTTGCCACGTTGGGCATCGGCTCCGGGCCGGATTGCGACGGGCAGATTCTGGTGACGCACGATTTGTTCGGCACCTTCCCGTGGTTCACGCCGAAGTTTGTGAAGAAGCAGTTGAACGCGGCGGAACAGATGCGGGCGATGGTGCAGGAATGGCGCGCGGGGTTCTGATTTGGGCAGCATTCCGGCGCGCGGGCTTTCCTGCGCGGGGCCGACGCAGACCGTGCGCTGGTTCTGCGCG
>JANNGC010000976.1:0-20808 GCA_031380445.1 Pedosphaera sp. | reverse complement strand
ATCTCGCCGACTTCTCGCTCGCGCGCCTGCTCCAGCCGGATGGTTCACCGACTTACAGCCTGACTGGCGGCGGCGATGTTTTCGGCACGCCCTACTATCTCGCGCCCGAAGCCCGCCGACGCGCGGCGGACGCGGACGCGCGCGCAGACATTTTTTCCCTCGGCGTGCTGCTGCACGAAATGCTCACGGGCCGCGTACCCATTGGTCATTACGTCCCGGCGTCGCGCGTGGTGAAAATGTCTCCCGCCGTGGATCAACTCATCGCGCGCTGTCTCGCGGAAGACCCGGCGGCCCGACCGGCGGATGCGGAGACTTTGCTCCAGGAGTTTGAAACGGCGCGCGCGGCGTCCAGTTCGCGCGCGCGAAAGATTTTAATCCGTGCCAGTGCCGTCGCCGTGCTGCTGCTGGTGGCGACACTGGGCGCGTGGTGGCAGATGAAAAAGGATTCCGCTCCACCCCGCACGCCGTCGCAAGCCACACGGGCCCGCCCGTGGTTCAACTCCCTCGACATGAAATTCGTCCCCGTGCTGGACACGAAAGTTCTGTTCAGCGTCTGGGAAACGCGCCGACGGGATTTTGAAACCTTCGCGAGCAATGCGTCGCCCTTCATCGCGCGAACCGACGCGCGCTGGCGCACGCCGCCCGGCGAGAGCGGCCCGACGCATCCCGTGAGCGTGGTGGATTTTCCGTCCGCCCGCGCGTTCTGCGACTGGCTGACGAAGCAGGAACGCGCCGCCGGTATGCTTGGCGAGGGCGACGAGTATCGCCTGCCGACGGACGAGGAATGGAGCCGCGCCGCCGGCCTGCCCGAAGAACCCGGCGCGACGCCCGAGGAACGCGACGCCGCGATGAGCCGCGAGCGCGGCTACTTCGCGTGGGGCCGCACGCTGCCGCCGCCGGCGAATCTTCCCGCCAATTTCGCCGGCACGGAAAGCCTTGGCCCCGGCCATCGCTCGCAGCTTCGCCATCGCGACGCCTGGCCCGTGACCGCGCCGGTGGGAAGTTTCGCCGCGAATGAATTTGGCCTGCACGATCTCAGCGGCAACGTGGCCGAGTGGTGCTCGTCCTCGTGGAACAAATCGAGCGACGAAAAAGTTTTGCGCGGCGGCTCGTGGAACCAGTCCAACCCCGCCGCGCTGCGCCTCACCACCCGCCAGCACGCGCTGCCGGTGGGACCGCTGCCCGGCGCGGGCTTCCGCGTGGTGCTCGAACTCGCGCCGCGCTGAACAGCGAAGTGGCGGGCACCAGGTGGTGGGGGTTGTCGCGCTGAGACAAAACTAGCCCGCGCAGAGCGGGCGGCGCGACTGCTCGCAGCGCGAGTCGTTCCATCTTCCAGTCTGCCCGCACCTTTCAATCGCACCCGCCTTCACCAAGGCCATTGCCAATGCGCCGCCGTCTCCGTTCAAATCGTGGCGTGCTGGTCATCGCGAATTATGCAGAGGCGCTCCGTCCGCTCGGGCTGGGCACGATGGAGGGCGTGAAATCTTTTCGCGGCGAACTGATCAAAAACCACAAGGGCCGCCGCGACATCCAGCGCATCACAACCACCGCGAACGGCCGGCCGGTCACGCTGTTTCTGAAACGCAACTGGCGGCCGTACAAAAAGGACGGCCTGAATTCGCTGCTCACGCGCGGCGCGGTCTGGTCGCAGTCACGCACGGAGTGGGAGAACTCGCTCGCGCTCCAGCGCGCGGAAATTGCGGTGGCCGAGCCGGTGGCCTTCGGCGAGGAATGCGGGCCGCTCTGGGAAAAATTTTCCTTCATCATCACGGCGGCGGCGCGCGGGGAAATCACGATGGACAATTTTTTGGCGTCGAACCCGGACGCGGCGGAGCGGGCGGGCGTGCTGGACGCGCTCGCGCGGTTCGTGCGGAAAATGCACGACGCCGGGTTCGCCTCGCCTGATCTGTTCACGCGCCACCTTTTCCTGACGCGCGGGCCGGCCCCGGAGTTCTGCCTGATTGACATGGCGCGACTGGACCGGCGCGCAAAACTTTCTCCAACTTTGCGCGCCCGAGATCTCGCGGCGCTGCACGTCACCGCGCCGCAGCGTTTCCTGACCGCGCCCGAGCGGTTGCGTTTTCTGGAAAGGTACGGCGTGATGGAGTTGCAACCGCGCATCGAGGCGCGCGCGCGGCACCTGCTCCGGCGCAAGAAGTTCATAGATTTTTCCCGCCGAGCGATGCTTTGAGCCGTGCGCGCTTTTGCGGAGGGGCGGAAATGTGTCCGGGGCCAAAACGGCATCAGCTTAATGCCGCCGTGATAACCACCATCGGCCCGGTCCCAAAAGTCGAAGTGACCGTGACCGTATGGCCTCCGAGGGAAGGTTTCGAGCAAGGTCGGTTGGTTCCCCTGCGCCCAGCGCAGAAAAGATTGGCTCCAGAGGAAGGACTCGAACCTTCAACCCCACGGTTAACAGCCGCGTGCTCTACCATTGAGCTACTCTGGATTCCAAAGGGCGCGTAATTTACAAATTGGCCCCGGCTCGTCAACGGGTTTCCTGTGCGCCGCCGCAGCTTCCGATCAATCCCCCCGCAGCGCACGCCATTCGTTCGTGCGCATTTCTCCGCTGAAGTCGGTGGTGTATTTGCCGGTGATGGCCTCGCCGTTGAACTTGCCCCAGTACCAGTTCGTGCTCATCTCGCCGGTGGAACGCTCGCGCTCGGTCTGGAAGGTCACGTCGCTGTCCTTGTAGTGCGCGTGCTTGATTTCCTGATCGGTGCGGCCCGCGTTCAATTTGCCGGAGAGCCGGTCGCCTTCCTCGCGCTTGAGCGTGAGCGTGGCTTCGCCGCCGCCGCCGCGCGGGCCACCACCACCCGGACGACGCGCACCTTGGCCGCCGCCTGGTCCGCCGCCGGGCGCGTTCGTGCCAAAACTGAGCCGCCATTTCCACACGCCCTCGATGTCCGCGAAGCGCGAGGCGTTCCAGTCGTAGCTCTGCTCCGCGCCCGTCCATTTGGAAATAATTTTGCCGGTGATTTGATCCCCGCGCAGCGTGCCGCGGTACTGCGTGACAATTTTCTCACCGTCGCGCTCGCGTTCCACGTCGAAGCTCACCTGGTCGCCGGCGAGTTTCAGATTTTTGACCGGCGTGGATGAGCCGGACCGAAAACGCGCGCTCCCGGTGAGTTTGCCGTCGTCCTCGGTCTTCACTTTCAGCGTCGGTTTCGCGACGCCGGAGTCGGGCATCGCGAAGTCCCAGCGCCAGGTGCCGTCGAGCGGCGGGCGTGGCTTGGCCTCGGCGGCGCGGCTCGCGAGCGGCGCGAGCGCCAGTGCGGCGAGAACGAAAACGGTCCGGGTGAAATGCAGTTTCATAAATCGTTTCTCCTTCAGCGAATGTTTCTCACGGCTGGGCGGCCGGCACGGTGAATTTCAGCGCGATGGTCGTCTTGTTCGTGTTGTTGCGTCCGGTGTAATCCACGGCGATTTCATTCCCACGATCCTCTACACGAATCAGCCCGAAGCCGCTCTCACCGTCCTTGTCGCGCACGCGATACACGCCCTGGCTGTAGGGGCCGCCTTTGAGCGATGGGTTCTGATCGAGCGGCCCGCCGCACATCACGGGGATGGGCGCCCCGCCGCCCGTGGCGTAGTCCGCGTTGCTCCCGTCATCCGCCGCCATCATGTGCGAATCGCCGTGCAGGATGGCCACGCCGGAAATTTTGTTCGCCTTGATGAAGTCCGCGATCTCGCGCCGCTCGGTCGTGAACGCGCTCCAATGATCCTCGTCGCCACCGCCGCCGTTCGGGTTGTTGTTGCCGCCGGGGCTGTTCGTGTTCGAGTTCGTGTTCCGGCCGGCGCGGTTGGTGCGGGCGTTGAACAGATTCGTCTGCGTGTGATGCACGTAGCCGAACACGTTCGTCTTGAGCGTGCCGTAGGGACTCTTGCCGCGCTCGCCGATCCACGGCACCGAGGTCATCCAGAAGATGAGCGGGTATTTGCCGTTCGCGGCGAGCAGCTCGTCCTTGAACCACTTCTTCTGCTCCACGCCCATCAGAGATTTCTTCGCGTCATCCTTCGCCTTCGGTTCATCGCGTTCGGAGCGCAGGTCGGTGATGATGAACTTCACGCGGCCCACGGTGAACGAGTAATTGATCGGACCGTCCACCGCCGGGTCGTGAAACGGATAGTGCGGCACGTACTCGTCGTAAATGCTGCGTGCCGCAATGTGCGACTTGGACTTCTTGCTCGAATTGTTGCCGCCGTAATCGTGGTCGTCCCACATGTAGACCAGCGGCGTGGAGCGGTAGAGTTCCGCCTGCTGCGGCGAGGCCAGCACCGCATCGTAGGCCGCGCGGAAGAGCGACGGGCGGTTGGTGTTGATGTCCTGGTAATGGAGATCGCCCATGTTCATGTAGAACAGCGGGTGATGCTCGCGGATGCGGTCATACACCTCGCGCGTCGAGCCGGTGCGCCCGCATGAGGCGAAGGCGAAGGTGAACGACGCCGGGCCTGGTGCCGGAAAAGTTTTGAACTGCCCGCGCGTCTTGCGGTCGAGCCGCCCGTTGATCTCCAGTGCGTAATAATACTGCGTGTCCGGCTGCAAGCCGCTCATCTCGAACGCGACCACGTTGTTGCGATTTGTCTCCGACTTCACCGCCGCCGTGAACGTGGGCGCCGTCAGCAGCGCGTTCTTGCTCACCGCGAGCCGCACGGACATTCCTTCGTACGCGACCTTGCCCTTCACCGCCACGGAGGTCGGCGTCACGCCGCCGCTCAACGGCCCGCGCTCGACCTGCGTGTACTCGACGCCGAGCTTCTCCATCAGAAAGCTGTACACGTCCGCGAGTTGCTCCACGCGCTCGTTCAGCGCCATACCCATGCCGTGGCCGCTGGTGGAACTGGTGCGGAGCAGCACCGGCTCCTTCGACGCCGTGGCCGCTTGCAGGCGCGCGGTCATCTTGCGCGAGTGCGCCGGGTTCACGCGGCCGTCGTGCTCGCCGGTCATCATCAGCACGGCGGGATACGCGTTGCTGTCCTGCACGCGATGATACGGCGAGTAGGCGTGCAGCGCGCGGAAGTGTTCCGCGTTCTTCACCGTGCCGAATTCCGTGGTGTTGAACTCCCCGTTCGGATCCAGTTCCACGCGCAGCATGTCGTAGATGCCGACCTGCGCCACCACGGCCTTCATCGCGTCCGGATGCTGCGTGAGCATCGCGCCCATGAGCAGGCCGCCGTTGCTGCCACCTTGCACGGCGAGTTTTTCCGGCTTGGTGTAATTCGACTTCACCAGCCACGCCGCGCAGGCCGCGAAGTCATCGAACACGTTCTGCTTGTTCGTGAGGTTGCCCGACAGATGCCACTTCTCGCCGAACTCGCCGCCGCCGCGCAGATTCGCAATCGCCAGCACGCCGCCTTGGTCGAACCACACGCGCCGCGTTGCGTCGAAGCGCGGCGTGAGGCTGATGCCGTAGCCGCCATAGCCGTAAAGCAGCGTGGGGTTGTCGCCGGTGAGCCGCGTGCCTTCGCGCTTGATGAGCGTCATCGGGACGGACGTGCCGTCCTTGGATTTCACGGTCACGCGCACGGCCTCAATGTCATCGAACGAAACGGGTGAAGTGCCTTTGAGCGCGGTGGCCTCGGCGTTGTCGCGCGATTTGTTCGCGTCAAATTTCCACCAACTGAACGGCGCGGTGTACGTCTCCGCGCGGAACAGCACTTCATCACCACGCGTCACCAGTATCTGGCCGACGGACGTGGGCGCGCGGAAACTCGGGCGATCGGAACGGCCGCTCGGTCCGCTCAACTGTTCGTTCAGGAAGTCGTGATACACGAACTGCATCGGCCCGCCGCGCAGATAAACCAGCGCGATGCCGCTCGCGGTCGGCTTGAAGTCGGCAATGGTGTTGGTGGTCTCCTTGATAACGACTTTCGCTACCGCCAGATCCGGCGCGCTCAATTTCAGCCGCAAGATCTGCCCCTTCGGCGCACCTTTGGTGGACAGCAGGTAGAGCGAGTCATCGCGCCCATACTCGATGTAGAGCGGGTCGCGTCCGAACTCGACGTGCTTCACCTGGTCCTCGTGGCGCGCGATCTGTTTCCACTCGCCGCGCGCGTTGCGCAGATAGTGCGCGAACTCGCCGCCGTCGCCGTTCGCCACTCTCGCGAGCAAGTGCTTCCCGTCCATGCTGGCCTCCAGCTCGATGGCCCCGATGCGCGGAAATTCCTTCCCGTACTCGTAAGTGTCCTGCGCCGTCGGTGTGCCGAGCTTGTGGAAATAAATCTGCTGGAAGAAATGCGCGTCCGCCTCGGGCCGCTCGCCCTTCGCCGGATAGCGTGTGTAGAAAATTCCGGTGCCATCCGCGTTCCACGCCGCGCTGCCGCCGCCGGTCGGATACTGCGCGCGCGGCAATTTGTCCGGCAGCGCCGCGCCGGTTTCGCTGCTGTAGAAATGCAGCGTGCCGTCCTCGCTGCCGTTCTCCGAGAGACACACCGCCACCAGTTTGCCGTCCGGTGAGGGCACAAACCAGTCGATGCTCACCGCGCCGTTCGTGCTCAACTTGTTCAGATCAAGCACGACCTTTTCCGAATTCAAATTGGTTGGTGAATCAATCGTGACGAGGACGGGCTGTTGCGCGGGCGGCTGAAATTTCATCAGGAACAACTTCCCCGCGCGCCACGCCAGCGACGAATAGTTCGGCGACGTCTTCGCCACGAGCCGCGTGAGTTGCTCCTGCACCAGCGGACGCGTGTCCAGTTTGTCGAACTGGCCGCGCGCGTGGGCGTTCTGCGCCGCGCTCCACTTTTTCACGGCCGGGTCGGCGGCATTCTCCAGCCACTGGTACTCATCAACGACTTTCACGCCGTGATACTCATTGGTGACGGCCTTGCGCGCGGCCCGGAGCGAACCGGATTTTGAGCCGCCTTCGTTCGAGCAACTCGCGCCAAAAAAAACAAGGGCCGCCAGCCAGGCCAGCGTCCGTGCGACTGAGACAAATTTCATGATGTTCGGGTGCGAGTGTGCGTTCCGTCCCGGAAATGTCACTCTCGGTTTGGCTCAAAGACGCAGAGGGCGGGGTGAAGTTTCAATCCGTTGTTGGCAGGAACTGGCCGGAAATTGTCCGCCGCGTGTTGCTTCCCAGCCCAGAGGGCGAAAGAAAATAGCCCAGCGATTTATCGCTGGGTTTCTGACGCTGGAACGGCTCAAGTCCCGCAGGGACGAAAGAAACGAAGGATCAATTATGCACTCATTCGTTAGCTGCCTGATGCACTGCGTTTTCGCCACCAAGGAACGCCGCCCGCTCATCAAACCGGAATTGCAGACGCGCCTCTGGCCTTACCTAGGCGGCATCGCCCGCGAGAGCAGGATGAAGGCGCTGATGATTGGCGGGGTGGAAGATCACGTTCATGTTCTCCTCTCGCTGCCTTCCACGCTCTCCGTCGCAAAAGCCGTGCAACTGATCAAAGGCAATTCCTCGAAATGGATTCACGAGACGTTCCCAGAGCATCAGTCGTTCGAGTGGCAGGAGGGCTACGGGGCGTTCAGCATTGGCATCTCGGGCGTCGATGACACCGTGAAATACATCCAGAACCAGGCGGAGCATCATCGGAAGATGTCGTTCAAGGAGGAGGTCGCGGTGTTCCTCAAGAAGCACGGGATGGAATATGACGAGGCGATGCTGGAATGAGTTCTTTCGTCCCGGCGGGACTTTGTTCGGTCGCGCGATTTGAACCCAGCGATAAACCGCCGGGCTATTGTCTCTCGTCCCGGCGGGACTGGGGACCAAATCACCGCCCGAAATATCAGCAAAACCTTCCCGGCAGCATCGACACGCCGGAAATTGTCCGCTGCGCATGCCTTCCAGCCCGGAGGGCGAAAGAAAATAGCCCAGCGATTCATCGCTGGGATTCTGGTTTGAGAGGGGCCAAGTCCTGCGGGGACGAAAGACTTTAATTCTTCCGTCCCTGCGGGACTTTGTTCGGTCGCGAATTTGGACCCAGCGATGAATCGCTGGGCTATTTTCTCTCGGCCCTGCGGGACTGAGGGAACGGCCGCACACCGCCTTTCCCGCTGGCGGATCGTGGTCCGAGACGGCGGGAAAATAGTCTCGACGCTGCGTTTCCGGGCGAAATACGTTGCCAGCATGAAACGAGATAGGCTGAAAACCACGCCGCCGACTCACTGTTAGGCCGAACAAATGCGCAAAAGCGAACAAACCTGTGGAGCACTCATCGTTGCTGCCCGCACGACGGCAACTTTTGTCGTCGCATCTTGGTTTTTCATCGCCGTTGAGGGCAGCATGTATGAATGGGAAATGATGTTCACTTATAACGCCGCAGCATTTCTGGCCTTTTTGGGATACGCTGTGTTTGTCATGCTGCCTATCTACCGCCTGCCGAAACCAGCATTCCTCGCCGCAGTTGCTGTCGGCGTCCCACTTGCCCTCGGCTCGGTCATTGTGGCGAGGATACACTTTGTCAGCTTTGTCGAAGACTTTCTTGGCGGAGCCACACCATTTCGCATTCTGGCTTGGAGTCTGTTGATTCCAATCTATGCATACATTCCAATGGTGATCTTGAATCGCAAGCACAGACATGAAAAACGAGAGCTTGAGGCAGGGCACACGGCCTAACCACTTGATAGGCTGAAACGCCACTACGACGCAGTTCTCGTCACCGACTGCGCAGTTCACTTCGCCCGCAGTTCCAACAACCTTCCCGGCAGCATCGGCACGTCGCCCTTGTGGTTCAGCGGGCGGCTGTATTCGAGCACGTAGATCGCGCCGCGATGCATGACCACGTCGATGGGGCGCGCGAGCGGCGCGAGCCAGGTGGTGGTCTGCGCTTCGTAGCCGGTCGCGGTTTTCTGCACGCGCATCTGGAGGAGGTCGAAGCCTACGTCCGGGTCGCGCTTGAGCAGATTGCCGTAGCGCGTGACGAGAAAGCTGCCGCGCAGGCTCGCGGGAAACGTGTCGTCGCAATAGATGAGTCCCGCCGGCGACGAGTGCGGATGAAAGGTGGAAATTTTTTCCCCATCAGGGCTGCCGGCCGGACCGAGATTCACGACCGGGCGGGTGAAGGTCTGTCCCGGTGACGTCTCCGGCGTGTAGGCGTAGGGCCGGTTCGTCGAAGCGCCGAACTGGAGCGGGAAGCCGTAATGTTTTCCGCGCTCCAAGACGTTCAACTCCTCCGGCATGTCCGCGTCGGGGCCGTTGTCGGTGGCGAACATTTCGCCGCGATCATTCCAGCAGAAGCCGAAGGCGTTGCGCAGGCCGCTGGCGAAAATCTCCGGGGCGGTCGCGCCGTCCGCCGGAAAGCGCCACACGCAGGCGGTGAGCGGAACTTCGCCGCCACTGTAGTAGCGCGGATTGCTGCCCGGCTCGTTGCCGTCGGTGCGCGCACCGCTCGAAACATAGATGAATCCATCCGGCCCCTGCGCGACGTGGTTCGCGCCGTGATTAAATCCGCCGACACCCCACGGGTAGTACACGCGCAAATACGGCTCCAGCACGAAGGGCTGCGCCGCGCTCGCGCTCCGGTAAATCGTCACCTCGTTCGTCACGAGCGGCTGCGTTTTTTCCAGCCGCCGGTTCGAGCTGACGAAGAGGCGTCCGGTCTTGTCGAAGGCGAAGCCCTGCACGTCCGCCCCGCCGCGCTTCGGCTCCAGATAATCTTCGCCGCGCAGCATCTGCGTCATGCGACCGCTCGTCTCGACGCGCCAGATATTGCCCGGCCCGCTGACGACGTAGAGTTCACGCGCGCCGGGCTTGGTCGCGAGCTTCACGGGATTCTCGGTGAAGCGCGTGACTTCGCGAATGGTGAATCCTTCCGGCGCTTTCGGCAGCGGCGCGTAATCGGCGGCGGCCTTCAATGCTTCGTAGGTTTTGAACCGTGACTTCGCACGCACCGTGGCGACTTGCGCCGGCGTGATGGCGTCGCTCTCGTTGCCCCAGGCATTGCGCGTGAAGGTCAGCACCGCCGCGACCTGCTCGTCGGTGAGCAGGATGGGCGGCATGGTGTTGTTGTAGTTCGAGCCGTTGACCGTGATGCGGCCGGACAATCCTTCGACGACCGGGCGAATGGCGTTCTCCGTTTTCGCCATGAGGTAATCCGACTTCGCGAGCGGCGGAAACGTCCCCGGCGTGCCTTGCCCCGCGCCTTGATGGCAGATGACGCAGTGCTGGAGGTAAAGCAGTTTGCCTTTGGCGATGAGCGCGGACTTCTCATCCGCCGCGCGCAGCGAAAGCACGACGGCGCACAACAGCATCATGAAAACAACAGGGCGAAACATGGCGCGAACGTACCGACGCGACGGCAAGCGTTCAACGGGAGACTGGAAAGTCACCTGCCGGCTGGAAAGCCGGCAGGTTCCGACACATTCCTGTGTCGTGACCCAAGCCCGCACCACGGGGGCACACTATTTCCGCAGCGCGGGCGGCGTGGGCGTGAAGGTCTTGAAGGTGATGGCCTCGGGCGTCACGCCGATGGAACTCACGTCGAGGTGAAAATACTTCGCGACCTGCGCGAAAGGCGGCAGAAGTTTCGGCTCCAGCAAATCAGCGGTGGAAGAACCTTCGCCGCCGAGCATGCCCAGCACCGTTATGAACTGGCCCGCGCCCAGCACCTCGGCGAGCGCGGAAGAATCGTTGGTGGCGGATTGAAAGGCCGCGCGCGCCAGTTCCTGCCGGTTCTGATAGGAGAAGTAGCCTCCGCCCGTGCCGCCGACGCGCGCTGCGGCTTCCTTCACTCCAGCCCGAGCGCGCAAGGATGCGACGTTGGTGGCGTCCGCGCGCAGATAATTTTCCAACGCCCGCGCGTCCTTGGACATGACGACGTAGGAACCGCTGGCGGCGTAGTGGATGGGCAGCGGTTTGTAATCGGCGTTCATCGAAGGCAGCAGCACCGAATAGACCGTGCGCCCGGCGAAGTCGCGCTCCTGATACTGGATCATCTCCGGTGGAAAGATGCTGGTGATGGCGCGCAACGAAGCCGCCATCTGCGGCGCGTTCTTCGAGCCGATGAACGTGAGGCCGGGAACGGACGAGGTCGTCCCGGCAGAGTTCGTGGCCGCGAACGGCCACTCGGCGGTGATGATGTCGTCGCCGAGATTGGCGAGAAGCTGTTTGCGAAAATCGAAGGATGGGTCGCGGTCTTTGCCCGCCGTGTCGAGAATGAGTTTCGAGAAGCCGGCGTATTGCGGCGAGACCTCCAGCAGCATGGATTCGAGAAGGGTCCACGCGCGTTGCAAATCGATGCGCCAGCGGCTGAACTTCACAGTGTCGCCGGGGATGAACGCGGGCGCGGCGGCGTCGAGCGGCTGGAGCGCGAGCATTTGGAAGAGGCCTTTGCGATCCTTTTCCGGCACCCGCACGTCGAGCAACGTGGTGGAACCGTCGGCGGTTTGCTGCCACTGGAAGCCGAGCGACTGCACTCCTTGCAGGCCAAAGGCACCGAGCAGTTTATCCATCGTGGGCAGTCCGCCGAGCGTGCTGGCTCCTTCGGCGGGGCGGGCCGGCTGGCGCGCGAGCGTGGCCATGATGGGTTTCACGTTGATCCACGCGAAGCCCTGCGCGTCGCGGAACGAACCCGCGCCCAGCGCGAAGGCCGGCTGGCCCGCGAGTGTCGCGGTCGCCGCGCCGGATTGGGCTGCGAGGACTTTCTCCACGTCCTTCGCCGCGTCGCTCACCACAAGTAGCGAGCCGGACTGGCCAATGACCCACTCAACGGCGCGCGTCGCGGTCGGTTCAACCACGCCGGGTTGCGCTTTCTGGCCGGGCGTGAGTTGCGGCAATGACTTAACGATCTCCTGCGCGTCCACGCTGACGACGGTGAATTCCACGTCGCGAATTTTCTCCGTTCGCATCTTGCGCCCGTCCTTCGTCCACTGCGCGCGCACGTCCGCGAGTTTCGCTTTGAGCTGCGGAGAATTTTCCTTCGTGTCCAGCAGCCAGAGCAGGCCGGGCTGACGTTCGGAGCGTCCGTCCCAGCCGTTCGGCACCACGGCGAACGTGAACTGCCCGCGCGCGAGGCTGAGAAAATTTGTGAACTGAAAGCCGAGTTCTTTTTCCAGCGGCTGGATTTTGTCCGCGTTGAACTGGTCGAAGAAGGCGTCCTTGAAAACCTTCATCGCGGGGTCGGCCCAGAGCTGGCCGGTGGCGGAATTGGTGAACGTGCCCTGCGCCTTCGTCCAGTCCGGCACGGTGAGGAACGCGAGCGTGTCCGCCGGCAGCAGCTTCTCAGCGGGCGGCTGGATGAAGGCCAGCGCCCGCGCCTTCTGCTCCAGCGCGCGGAGAAAGGACTCGTCCGCGACCGGATCGGCGGCCAGCGCAGTCCCGGCGGCGCAGCACAGGAGGAGCAGAAACTTTTTCATCACAGGAGGGAGACTGTCGCGAAGTTTTGCGGCGCGGCAAGAAATAGGTGCGGCGTAACGCCGGCTTTCCAGCCGGCCGGTGGAGAGACTTTCCAGTCTCGTGTGGATGGCGCGAGTGGCTTGGAACGGGAGGTGGGAAAACCTCCCGACCTGCCGGCTGGAAAGCCGGCGCTACGATCGCACGCGCTCGATCAGTGCGGCCAGCGTCGCGGCGTCCGCGTGCGCCTCCACGGGAATCCACTGCACGAAAAGCTGCCGGCGGAACCACGTCATCTGGCGCTTGGCGTACTGGCGGGTTTTGATTTTCACCAGCTCGACGGTCTCGGCGAGCGAGTGTTCACCGCGCAAATGTTCCATGACCTGACGGTAGCCGATGGCTTGCCGGGCGGTCAGGTTTTGTTCGAGTCCGCGGGCGAGCAGTCGGCGCGTTTCGTCCACGAGTCCGCGCGCGAACATCTCGTCCACGCGGGCGTGGATGCGGGCGTGCAGATCGGCGGGGGCGCGCTGGAGGCCCAGAATTGTTGAGGGTTGAGGGTTGAGGGTTGGAAGCGGCTGCCACTCGGCGCGCTGCGCGGAGAAGGGCCGGCCGGTGAGGCGGATGACTTCGAGGGCGCGCACGACGCGGCGCGGGTTCTGGCGGTCAATGCGTTCGTAAGTCGCGGGATCGCGTTGCTGAAGTTCGCGCAGCAAAACTTCGAGCGGCGTGGCTTCAAGTTCCTGGCGCACGGCGGTGTCGGAAGGCGGCGCGGTGCCGAGTCCTTCGAGCAAGGCTTTCAAATACAGCCCGGTGCCGCCGCAGAAAATCGGGAGGCGGCCGCGCGCGCGAATTTCTTTTTCCGCCGCCTGCGCGAGCGTCACAAATTTCATCGCGTCAAACGGCGCGGTGAGTTCCACGACATCAATCAGGTGATGCGGCACCCGGGCGCGCTCGTCCGCGCTCGGCTTGGCCGTGACGATGTCGAGGCCGCGATAGACCTGCATGGAATCCACGGAGATGATTTCACCGCCCACTTTTTCCGCGAGTGCGAGCGCGACAGCGGACTTGCCGGAAGCGGTGGGGCCGACGAGGAAGATGGGGGCGCGGGTGGGCATCAGCGGGGTGCGGGCAAAACTCCAAACAAATTCCAATGGCTCAAAACCCAAATTCCAAGAGGCGCGCCGCAGTGGGGCAGCCGTCCCGGCTGCCATCCGTCCCTTGGCCGTCCCGGCTGAAGGAAAAGAGAAACACCAGCCGGGACGGCCAGTGGACAAGCGGCAGCCGGGACGGCTGCCCCACTAGCTTGGCGCGCAGGTAAAGATGCACTCTTTGGAATTTGCAGCTGGGAGCTTATTTGGGATTGGGGATTTGGGATTTGGATTTTGCGCGCCACAGCACCGCGCCAAGCGTCACACCCGCGATCAAAATTCCCACGCTGATCAATTGCGCCGGCGTGATCAGCCCCGCGCTCAAGTGCGCCGGCGTGTAGTCGCCGCGAAAGTATTCCACGAAGGAACGCGTGAGGGCGTAGCAGATGAGGTAGGCGGCAAAGACCTGACCGTCGAATTTCTTGCGACGGTAAAGCCACGCGAGAAAAACGTAGAGCGCGAGGCTCAGGAGCGAATCGTAAATCTGCGTGGGATGCACGGGCAGGCCGCGCTCGGCGTTCACGGGGAACGTGTCGTTCGCGCTGCGGGGATAAGTGATGGCCCACGGCAGCGCGCACTGGCTGCCGTAGCAGCAGCCGTTCATCAGGCAGCCGAGCCGCCCGAAGACGTAGCCGAGCGCGATGCTCGGCGCGAAGACATCGGCGAGCCGCCACAATTTAATTTTGCGGAAGCGGCAGTAGAGAATCACCGCGAGCGACGCGCCGATGAGTCCGCCGTAAAAAACCAGCCCGCCATTCTGCACCATGAACATTTCCCACCACGGCCCGCCGGCAAATTTTTCCTGCCAGTAGCTGCCGACGTAAAGCGAGCGCGCACCGAGGATGGTGCCGATGATGAGCCAAGGCCCGGCGTCGCCGATTTGCTCGGCGGTGAAACCGGAGCGGGGCGCGCGCCGGCCCGCCGTCCAGAGACCGGCGAGAAAACCAATGGCCACGAGCACGCCGTACCAGTGGACAGGCCAGGAGCCGATTTTGAAAGCGATGGGATGCACCGGCGCGAACGGTAGGGAGCGGACGGCGGGAATTCAAATTGAGAAATGGTGGTGGGAGTGGTCGCGCAGAGCGGGCGGCCCGTGCGACGTAAGAACAAACAGGACGTTGGGATCCGCCGGGCCGCTCTGCGCGGCCCGACTGGTCGCAGCGCGACCAGTTCCACCTCTCAGTTTCCCGCCGCGAGTGAAGTGCGCGCGCCGGGTTTCGGGGCGAAGACTGTGTAAGGCCCGATGTTCGTCACCGCCTCGCATTGCTGCGTGACGCAATCCACCAGCGGACGGAGGAGCAGGGGAGCCTGTTGCGACCAGGACTGGATGAGTTTGGTCGGCAGCACCAGGCGCGGGCGCGAGTGTGTGAGCAATGCGTCAAGAATATGCTGTTGCTGCGCCAGATCAAATTGCAGCCAGCCGGTGCCGTTGAGTTGCGTGGGAGGCGCCTGCTCCGTCCAGAAATACAAACTGTTCAGGCACGGGTAGCTGATGAAGCTGTCGGATTCCGTGCGGAGGTAGTGGCTCAAATCTTGGAACAGCGCCACGGCTCCTGGCTGCATCCGTACGGCTTTTGATCCCGGAAGATTCAGCGGCGCGGCGGCGGCGTAAGCGCGGCGCACGCCCGGCAGATCGCACCAGACGTTGGCGAACACTACGACCAGCGCGAGAACCACAGATGTTTGTAAGCCCAGTCGCGAAGTGGGGCGGAGTTTCGCGAAAGCGTCGGTGATTTTTGCGACGGAGAAGTTTCGCAGGGCGTCGTTCAAACACAGCGCGTAGGTCAGCACGAGCAGGAAGGTGCCGTTGGCGATCTGCGTGCCGGCGACGGGATACGCCTGCATGGCTTCCGCGCCGGTGGCAAAACACAGGAAGAGCCGCGCGAAGGGCAGCCGCGCGCCGGCTTCGTCTGCGCGGCGGACGCGGAGCAGCGCCAGCCAGACCCACGGCAGCAGGAAGGCGAGCTGTTGTGTCGGTTGTCCGATGAGCACGAATGCGCCCGCCAAGGCGTAGGCCAGTTTCAGAAATACCACCAAGCCTAGGCTGGTCGTTCGCACCATGACGAAGGCGGCGACCGCGAGCGCGGCGAGCGCGTTGAACAGGGCCAGGCCGGAAATGGGCAATGGCATCAGCACCAGCGCGGGCATTTGCAACGGCGTGATGATCAAGCCGTTGAGCAGCGCGCGCGGAGCGCTACCAGTCAGCAGGGCGAAGCTCACCAGCAGACCCGCCGGGATGAGGAAGCACGCGGCGGCTTTGAGGAAATCGCGTCGCGTGAAATGCGTTTCTCCTGAGTGACGCCACGCCAGCAGACACGTTCCGCCGAGCGCGGCGGCGACGACCGCTCCGTAACTGCGACACCATTCCAAGCCCAGATGCCGACGCATGAGGAGAAAGGGAATTCCGAGGCAGCCGACCAGCAGGAACAGTTTCGCGATCCGCGCGTAGCGACCGGAGATTTCACACCCCAGTGTCAGCGCCAGCGCCAGTCCGAAGAACACACCCACATTGATCTTGGTGAAGAACAGTCCAGCCGTGATCAAGGCCAGCCATTCGATGGGGCCAAACTTTGCGCGCACCTTGGTGGCCGCCAGCGCGCCGAGGGCCATCAGCACGATGACCAGTTCCTGCGGATGGCCCGGCTCGTTCGCCAGTTCGCTCAGGTGAACCACCGCCAAGGCAAAGACAAAAAGACCGCCCAAGGCCGAGCCGGTCAGGCGTCGTCCGGCCAGTCCGAGCACGGCGGAAGCCGTCAGCCAGTGGAAAATGCCCAGCCAACGCGTCGCATCATGCGTGAGCGGGATGTGCAGCAGCCCGCGCGCGAGTAATTGGTAGAGATAATAAACCGGCCCGTATTGCGTGAAGAGCGGATCGTAAAGGGCATGTCCGTCGAGAAAACCCCGGATCGTGATCATCAGATAGCCTTCATCCAAAGACAGCATCCGGGCGAACATCGCGTGGAAGGCAAAGCTGAGAGCCAGTCCGAACAACACGACTGCGCCGCTCACCACCAGCCAGCGCGGCAGGCGATGGAACGAATGATCCGACGCGTGGGCCTCAGCAGGAGTCGCCAGCACGTCATGGTTCGTTTGGACTGAGTTCATTACCTCATCCAGAGCGGCGGCGGCTGACGGGGACTTAAACGAGCGAATGCCACCTTGGAGACTGCTTGCTTCACAGAGGGAAGCGGCTCTTTCAGACTTTGTGAAAAAAATCACAAAACGGCTTGCCGCGTTTTTTTTCGATGGATACGTTCGCCCGTCACGGATTTCTTCCGTGTTTGCTTCGGCGTGCGTATGCAAAACACCGCGACAACAACTGAGTTCGGCTACAACTCGAAAATCGAGGGCGAGGTCATTGTGACCCGCGTCGATGCTGCGCTGAATTGGTTTCGTAGCAACTCCCTCTGGCCGATGCCTATGGGCCTCGCGTGTTGCGCCATCGAACTGATGGCCGCAGGTGCAAGCCGGTTCGACATCGCGCGCTTCGGCTCCGAGGTCATGCGCTTTTCTCCCCGTCAGTCCGATGTGATGATCGTGGCCGGCACGGTCACTTACAAAATGTCGATGGCGGTGAAACGCATTTATGACCAGATGGCCGAGCCGAAATGGGTCATCGCGATGGGCGCGTGCGCTTCGACGGGCGGCATGTATCGCAGCTACGCGGTGCTGCAAGGCGTGGACAATATTATCCCCGTGGACGTTTACATCGCGGGCTGTCCGCCGCGTCCTGAAGCGCTGCTGGATGCGCTGATCAAGATGCAGAAGAAAGTCGCGGGTGAATCAGTGTTGGGCCTGAGACGCAAAGTTGCCGCCTGACCAGAAATTTCCATGGCTGCTCTCGACTTCGCCAATCAACTCAAAGCTCAGTTCGGTGACTTGCTCTCCGAACCGGCGGAGTTTCGCGGCGAGATCACGCTCGTCGTGGCGGATGCGGAGCGCATCACCGAGGTCTGCACGTTCGCGAAGAAGTCGCTCGGCTTCAACATGCTCTTGGACATCACGGGCATTGATAATTACGGCGAAGACCCGCGCTGGACCGTGGTCTATGAGCTTTATCACATGGAGCAGAAGACGCATCTGCGCCTCAAGACCAGCGTGAGCGAAGAGAAGTCCGAACTGCCTACCATCACCACGGTCTGGCGCACGGCCGATTGGCACGAGCGCGAGATTTACGACATGATGGGCGTGCGATTCCGCGGGCATCCCGACCTGCGCCGCATCCTGATGTGGGATGGCTATCCTTACTTTCCGTTGCGCAAAGATTTTCCCCTCGCGGGCAAACCATCAGAAGTGCCGGATGTGGCTTTCACCAAAACTGCGCCGCTCGAAGGCGGGCCGTTCGTCACCATTGCCGGCGGCAACGGCGCTTTGAACCGCGAACCGCGCGTGAGGACTCCAGACAAGTAAATGGCCACGACTCAAGAAATCACGTTTCGTGACACGCCCTCGCGGATCGCCGCGGCGGACGCGAAGCACTTGGGCGAAACGGAAGCGCAGCTCGCCACCCATGCCTCGGAGATGGAAGGAGAGAAGATGGTTCTCAACATGGGGCCGTCGCATCCGTCCACGCACGGCGTGTTGCGCATCGTGCTGGAGATGGATGGCGAGATCATCACGAAGGCGATTCCAGATGTTGGTTATCTGCATCGCGGCGACGAGAAGATCGCGGAGAACATGACCTACACCCAGTTCATCCCGTACACGGATCGACTGGATTATCTCGCGCCGCTTGCCAACAACGTCGCTTACGCGCTGGCAGTCGAGAAGTTGATGGGCATCGACCAGAAGCTGCCGCCGCGCTGCCAATACATCCGCGTCATCTGTTGCGAACTGGCGCGCATCTCGGCGCATTTGCTTGGGCTGGGCGCTTACGCGATGGACGTGGGCGCGCTGACCGTGTTCATGCACACGTTCACGGAGCGCGAGAAGCTCTACAATCTGTTCGAGGCGCTGACCGGCGCGCGGTTCACCACGAGCTACACGCGCATCGGCGGCGTTTCGCGCGACACGCCGCCCGGCTGGGTCGCGGCGGTGCGGAAGTTCTGCGACCAGGTGGTGGTGAACTTCGACGAGTCGGAGACGCTGCTCACGCGCAACCGCATCTTCGTGGATCGCACGCGCGATGTCGGCGTCATCTCGAAGGAAGACGCGATTGATTACGGACTAACCGGCCCGAACCTGCGCGGCAGCGGCGTGGATTACGACGTGCGCAAGGCGAACCCGTATCTCATCTACAAGGATTTGGAGTTCGAAGTGCCCATCGGCTCGGTCGGCGATTGCTACGACCGCTACCTCGTCCGCATGGAAGAAATGCGCCAGAGTGTGCGCATCGTGCGCCAGTGCCTCGACCGCATTCCCGGCGGCGCGGACAACGAAGGCAAGGAACCGGTGAACATCGCCGATGGCAAAGTCACGTTGCCGCCGAAGAGCAAAGTGCTCACGAGCATGGAGGAACTGATTCATCAGTTCATCAACGTGACGCAGGGCGTGAATGCCCCGCCCGGAGAAATTTATTTCGGCGCGGAGAATCCCAAGGGCGAACTGGGCTTTTACATTAACTCGCGCGGCGGCGGCACGCCGTATCGCTTGAAGATTCGCGCGCCTTCATTCGTGAACCTGAGCATCATGTCGCACGTCCTGCCCGGCCACATGATGAGCGACGTGGTGAGCATCCTCGGCTCGATTGATTTCGTGATGGGAGAGTGTGACCGATGAGCGAACACTTTGATCCAATTCCCAATGCGCTGCGGTCGGACCCGACGTGGAAAGCCACGCCTGCGCTCGAAGCGGAAGTCGCCGAATTGCTCACGCACTATCCGGACGACAAGCAACGCGCCGCTTCGCTGATGGTGCTGCATGCCATTCAGGAAGCGCACGGCTGGATTCCGCAGGAAGCCGTGACGTGGGCGGCGAAGAAGCTCGGGCTGTCGCCGATCAACATCTACGAGATCGTGACCTTCTACCCGATGCTGCAACGCGCCCCAGTGGGGAAGCATCACCTGAAAGTTTGCCGCACGTTGAGCTGCGCGCTCGGCGGCTCCGGCGAACTACACACACACTTTTGCTCGCGCCTAGGTTTGGATTCCCACGCGCACGGTGCGCAGACCACGAAGGACGGCAAATACACGGTCGAGTTTGTCGAATGTCTCGCGAGCTGCGGCACCGCCCCGGTGATGATGTGCAACGAGGACTTCTACGAAGGAGTTTCGCAGGCGAAGGCGGATGAGATCATGGCGAAGTGCAAATGACCAGCCATGCCACCGAAGCGCAAAAATGAAAACAACCCTGAAAGATTGGCCCAAGGTGTACGAACGAATCAAAAACGCGCGCGGCCTCGACGAGCACGAAAAGATTCTCTACGCGCGAAGCCTGGCCGCGACACCGGACGAGCGGTGGCAGATGAACGAGACGTACCTCCGCTCGTTCGGCTTGTGGGGGCGCTCCGCGCTGAAAACATTCGGTTCCAACTCATAGGAATGACCGCCGCCGTTTTACAAGGTGTTCCAGTGGTCACGCACGACGTTGACCTGTGGATTGATTTGCCGCCGCGCCAATACATGACGCCGGTGAATCTCGCCTTGCGCCAGGGCGCGAGCATGGTTCGGAACACCATCGTGGAACTAAGTGACGGAATGCTCGTCAATTTCATCTACGCCGTGGATGGACTGGCGAGCTTCGCGACGGAGCTACGGAAAGCCCGTGTTCTTAAATTTCACGGTTGCGCCATCCCGGTAATGCCTTTGGAATCCATCCGGAAAAGCAAAGCCGCTGTGATGCGCGAGAAGGATCCGGCCCACATCCACTACATCGACCAGATTCTGCTTCTCCAGCGGAAAGGGAGAAAAGTATCGAAATGAACTGGCTGCCCGACATGGATTTGAACCATGACAAGCAGATTCAGAGTCTGCTGTGCTACCGTTACACCATCGGGCAGTGGTCGCGGGGCGTGAAAGTATCGCCTTTGCCAACTGAGTCAAGAACCTGATATGCCCGAGCAATTTCGCCTCATCCTCAAGCACGCCGACGCGGCGGGTTACTCGAACGACCTCGAGTGTTACCTGCGTCACGGCGGCTACGAGGGCTTGAAGAAGGCGCTCGCCATTGCGCCGAAAGATTTGCCGGATGGCAAGAAACTCTCCCCGCAGGAAGTCATCCGCGAGGACGTGAAGGCGTCGGGTTTGCGTGGTCGCGGCGGTGCGGGCTTCTCGTGCGGACTGAAGTGGTCATTCGTGGACCGCCGCAGTGGCAAGCCCGTTTACCTCATCTGCAATGCGGACGAATCCGAGCCGGGCACCTTCAAAGACCGGCAAATCATGCACAAGGACCCGCATCAGCTCATCGAGGGGATGATTCTCTCTTGCTGGGCCAAT
>JANNGC010000972.1:0-1504 GCA_031380445.1 Pedosphaera sp. | reverse complement strand
CCGCTGCGCGCGCATCTGGGCAACAGCACGGCCGTAGAGGTCGGCCATCATTGGAAGGTGCTCCCGCGCAGCAACGATCTCGCGCAGTTCGGGAGGAGCACCGTTGCGGGTTGCGGCCGGCATGGCTGCTGGCAAAGATTTCGTTTTCATGGCTGGGTTTGGGAAAGGGATCGGTCATCAGTCATCCGTGGGCGGAAGCGGCCGGACACGCATTTGATCGTAACTCGCGAGTGCGTTGCGCTCTCCCTCACCCCGGCCCTCTCCCGCTGGGAGAGAAAGAATCGCATTCCGTCTCCTTCGTGAGAGATGCGTTCGGAAAGTTCGGACGCGGACTGACTGGCCCCCTCTCCCAGCGGGAGAGGGCTGGGGTGAGGGCGAACGTCCGGCCATTCTCCAGACTCATTCTTGGAAATAGGTTCCTCAGCGATGGAAGCCGCTTCCGGCTTGGCCTGCTTCGTGACCCGCCAGTACGGTGCGTCCTCCCTCACCCCGGCCCACTCCCGCTGGGAGAGGGAGACTGGCATAACGTCTCCATCGAGTGCGACGCGTTCAGAAAACACGGACGCGGACAGACTGGCCCCCTCTCCCAGCGGGAGAGGGCTGGGGTGAGGGAGAACGGCCCGGCTATTCTGGCATCGTTCAAATTGTTTCATCGCGTTGTCTTTCTCGTTCTCAACCACTGTTCACTGATTACTTCTTCCCCTTCCTCTTCCCGGCCTTCGCCCGCTTCGCATCCTGATCCGCAACGTCCTTCTCGAGGCTGGCGTGGTCGCCGCGGAGCTTCGCCTCCAGCGTCTTGGCCACCGTGATGTTCGCGAACGTGATCACCACGCCGTCGATGCGGTCGTCGTGCGTTCGATAGGGCATGATGCGCACGGTGAACCAACGACCGTTGCGCGCGGCCACCGGCTTTTCCATCGAGGCCAGCGTGCGCAACACTTCGCGGACGTCGGCGGCCAGCGTCGGGTCGTTCAGGTCCGAGACCAGGTCGGTGATGGGCCGGCCCACGTCGGCGGGGATGAGCTTGATGATCTTCGTCGCCTGCGGCGTGAAGCGGCGCACGTTGAGATCCTTGTCCAGAAACAGCGTCGCGATGTCCGTGCTGTCGAGCAGGTTCTTCATGTCGTTGCTCGCGGTCGAATGTTCGTCCGCCTTGGTCTGCAACTCGCTGTTGACCGTCTGCAGCTCCTCGTTCATCGATTGCATCTCCTCCTTCGAGGTCATGAGCTCCTCGTTGGTGGACTGCAATTCTTCATTGGTGGATTGCAGCTCCTCGTTGGCGGACCGGAGTTCCTCCTGTGAAGTCTGCATCTCTTCATGGGTGGCGCGCGACTCGGCGCGGACGCGGAGAAGTTCCTGTTCCAGTTCCGCGATGCGCGGGCTGCGGCCGGGCGGCTTGGGTGCCCGAGCCGAGGACGTGGCCACCACCTGTGCGGCCACGTCGGTGAACACGATCATCACCAGCCCGTGCAGCGGTCCGGGTTCCCCGAGTTGCTGGACGGTC
>JANNGC010000971.1:0-3367 GCA_031380445.1 Pedosphaera sp. | reverse complement strand
TGGCCTACTGCAACTTCAGCGGCATCTGGAAGACGCGGTCGTAGAGTTGCGAGAGCAACTGGCCGGTCTGCTGGCTGGCCACGGTGTCGCCCAATTGGATGGTGCGCGTGGGCGTGACCTGATTGAGCACGGCGCAGTATTCGCCGTTGACCATGATGCCGAGCAATTCACCGGATTTGGTAAAGACGAGATCGCCGCGCGAGGGATTGAACTTGCCGAACAAGCCTTTGAGGAGATTGCGATCCACCTTCACGTATTGCGGCGGCGTGCCGGCTTCGATCATGAATTTGCATTCGCCGTAGTAGCCCTCGGTCGCGCCGACGATGACGGCTTCCTGGAATTTGAACGGGTCCGCCGCGGCCTTGTAGATCTTCACGCCATACTGCTTCGCCTGCGGTTCGCCGACGGGAATGACGGCGATGCGCGGATCCTGCGCGAGGAACGAGAGGCGCACGCCGCCGTAGCGCACCGGGCCGCGTTCGAGCACGGTGGTGATTTTGTTCCAGTCCGTGCCGGGATTCCAAATCAGCAGCGGCGTATCATCGACGTGGAACAGTGCGAAGACCTGCAAGCCTTCGGTGAACATGACGCACTGGCTCAACTTGTCCTTGATGACGTCGCGTCCGAACAGTCCGCCGCGCACCGCTTCGAAGCGCGCGGCAATGCGGTTGGTGAGGAACTGGCTGAAGATCGCGTTCGGCGCAAGCGCGCGGTGGTCGCGAATCTCTTGCGTCAACTCGCCAGACTTTTGCGCGAGCGAGGCGACGTTCGTGGCCAGCGTCGAGGCGGTGGCTTGCAACTTGGCCTTGTCCTCGCGCTCGGCGGCTACGGTGTTGCGCAGCTCGGCGACCTGTTCGCGCGTCAGATTTTTCTCAGCCTCGGACACTTGCAGGCGCGCGGAGATCTGCTGCTTCTCGGCCAGCGTGGCCTGCGCGGCTTTCTCCGTGTCAGAAAGTTTCGCCTGCAACGCCAGCGCTTCCTGCTCACGGCGTTTCAAGTCGGCTTCCAGTTGCTGAAGTTTCTCCTTCGACACCGCGTTCTCTGTGCTTGCGGCGGTCAGTTGGCCTTGCACGCTCTTCAAGTTGGTCTGCACGGAGGCGAACTGCTGCGCCAGCGCCGAGCGTTCCTGCTCAATCTGCTTCGCCTGCTCCTCGGTCTTGCTCAGGTCGGCCTGGAATTTCTTGATGCGCTGCTCGCGCTCGGCCACGGCCTGCTCCTGCGCGCGCAGATCCTGCGTGAGCTTGTCGCGCGACTGCTTTTCGTCTTCGAGCGCGATCTTGAGCGTGCCCACCATGTCGGCGCTGCCGCCGATGGGCTTGGGCGCGGTCGTGACGCGTGTCTCAGGCTTGGGCGCTTCCTCGGCTTCGAAGTTCGAGAAGGCCACCAGCGTGACGAGCAGGAAGTCGCAGAGGATGATGAGGATGGTGCGATTCATGACTGCACTTCGCTTTCCAGAATCAACTGCCGGCGCAGCGGCCGGACGTGAAAGATTTTCAGCACGGACACGAAGATGATGCCGAACGCGGTCGAAGCGTAGGCCATCATCGAGATTTGGCCGATGCCGATGGACATGAGAATGAGCGTCAGCACCGAACCGACGAAGCCGACGTAGAGGCCGGCGTCGAAAAGCAGGTCTTCGTTTTCGAGCAGCCGCAGCTTCATGCTCGGCGGCACCGCGTCGCGGCGGATGCGCGCCAGTCGCGAGAGACACCAGACGTAGATGAGCACCTGAACGGAGAAGAACGTGATCAACGAGATGAGGGGCATTGTCTTCATAAGATTAGCATTAAGTGGTGGCAGTTGAATTCCGGCCGCCGCGGCGAGGTTGGGAATTTGAATCCGCATGGGAAAAGGATGCGCCTGGCTGGCCGCACCAAGAAACGGCTCGATGGCCACGGCAATGACGAAGGTCAGCGCCAGTGTGAAAATAGAGTCGCCCGCGAACCGCATCCCGAGCCGAGGCCCGAGGGGGGCGAAGCTGCCAATGGCCCGCGCGATACAGAACGCCGCGAGCAGGAGCAGCGCGTATTTGATGAACAGCGCGCCGATGTGCGACGCCACCGCCGCCGGCACCAGCGCGTAAAAGAAAGCGCCGAACGGATCGTAGCCCACGATCTTGCCGCGCACGCCGCCGTAATAGATGCGCTGCTGATTCTTCACGAGCAACTCCACCGCGCCGCGACCGTTGCGGAGCGCAAAGTTGAGATCGTTCAGGCCGGTTTCGGAAAACTTGGTGAGATATTTCGCCACGCCGCCGGCGTTGCCGGAGAGAATCGCCGCCGCGTAAATGTTTGGGGACGCCTCCTCGTTGGCGCGCATGGCCTCGGCGAGTTCGCGCAGCGTGTTGAGGTCGTTGACCTGCTTGATGAGTTCGGTGAGCGACACCCAATCGAGGCGTTTGCCGAGCGAGAGCAGATCGAGATAGACGAGTTCCAGCGAGTCGGAGCTTTGACCGCGATTGGCCAGCATGGCCAGGCCCTCGAAGGCGTCGCGGAACGACGACGTGAAGTAATCGCCCTGATAGAGCAGCCCCGCCGTGAGAATCGCCGCGTCCAGCGCCTGGCCGGACGACGTGGTCGCGCTCGGGAAATGCACCGTGTTGGTCAACTGCCGGTTCCGCAGAATGGTCTGCACGCCGGGACGCCGCGACTGCTGGAGCAAGGTCAGCGTCTTTTCGCGCGCTGTGCGCCGTGCGAGCACTTCGATGATGGGCTGCGGCTCCTTGGCATTCGGAGCGAGGTCGGTTTTATCCAGCAACGGCGTCGCTCCGCCGAGTGCGATGAGCGCAGGATTTTCCTGGGCGAACTGCGCCACGCCGCGCGCGAGCAGGTCCGACTTCGCCACGCTCTCAGACTGGGCCACGCGCAAAAGCATTTTCGCCGGGCCGATTTTCTCGACGCTCACGAACGTGAGTCCCTCGCCAATGAGCGTGGTGCCGCCGGCCAGCTTCTGCCCCGCGCCCTCGACCGCCGCCGCGTCCACGGCGCGGAAATGGGCAGGCACGAGCAGCGCGCATCCCAGCAGGAGCGCGCCGCCCAGCAGACATAGGGTCAGCCACAGTCTTCGCATGAAGGAGATGAGGTTATCACAGCGGCGAATGAACGCGCATGTGAAATTTTCAAACTCTGGGAGACACGGACGGCGGGCGCGCGGTTCTATTCTGACAAATTTACGGCCAGGGCGGACACCGGCGACGAAGAATCATTCCTCGCCGCGGGTGAGCTTCATGACCTCCTGCGTCTTTACGCCGGGAACCGCCGCACCGCAGGCCTGCTGCAACCAGCTTTCAACCGGCGGAAGCGTGGCGCGCCGCTGGCGAAAAGTCTCAAGCCAGCGGGCCAGTTGATCCACTTGCGGGACGGGCAAT
>JANNGC010000955.1:0-3730 GCA_031380445.1 Pedosphaera sp. | reverse complement strand
AAATCGTAGTCGCGAGCGAGCGCCCACTTGAAGCCCGCGATGTAGGCGCGGCCCAAGCCGTCCTTCACTTCGCGACGGAGGACGTGCAGGCCGGGATTGGTTTTGACGAATTCATCCGCCATCTGCCCGGTGCCGTCGGGGGAATTGTCATCCACGATGAGCAGTTCGATGCGGCCCGGCTGGGCGAGGACGCGCTGCACCAGCCGGGGCAGGTTGTCGCGTTCGTTGTAAGTCGGAACGATGACGAGCGTTTTCGGTTCCATGAATGCCGGGAGAGAATGTGCGGAGGGTGCGGCGCAAAACAAGGTTGGAGTTCCGCGCTCGGGAACTGCGTATCACCGCCCGCAGAACGCAAACCGTGTTTCCCCGATTCCTCCGGCGGTACGGGTGCGGATATGTTCCGACATGGCGGCGGGCTACAACTGGTGCGTTCGCATGGCTGACGGATTACAACGCACAGGTTTGCACGGGGATTTGGCAAAAATTTGCCAGCCGGTTCCTCAGCCTTATTCTCCGCCGACTCGCTGCCGGTCGGAGCCGGGAGCGGACGGAAAAACTTGTTGATGAAGACGATTCTAGTGCTCGCCAGCCACCCGGGACTCGCCGAGAGCCTGCGCCTCGCGCTCGACCCCGAGCGCTACCGCCTCGTGCACCGGCTGAACCCCGACGAGGCCGAGCCGCTGCTCGAACACGGCCTCGCGCAGGTCGTGGTGCTCGATGCGGAAGTCGTCGAGACGCAGGGCCTCTGGGTCTTCGAGAAAATCCGCCGCCGCCTGCCCAACGCGCCGATCATTGTCTTCGCCGAGGAAGGCAAGTGGGCGCTGGAGGAGGAAGTTTATGTCGCCGGTGTGAAGCACGTTCTCCGCAAACCGGTGCGCGCGAAAATGTTGGAAATGATTTTGGAACAACCCGTGGTTGCGCCCTCCGCCCGCCCGGCCGGCGCGCGCCGCTCGTCCAGTGGCGGGACGGAATTTTTCGCCGCCCCGCGTCCCGCCAATGAGACCACTTTGCGCGCGCTGCAAAACTGGCGCGACTCCTCCAGCCTGCTCTCGAACTCGCTCAACACCGAAGGGCTGCTCAAACAGTTTCTCCTCCGCCTGCGCGAACTGACCGGCGTGAACCGCGCCGCGATTTTTCTCCGCCCGCCCGCCTTCACCGGCGCGGGTTCCACCCTCGAGGGCGCACGCTTCCTCCGCTCCGTGGCGTCCATCGGCCTGTCGAGCGGCGTGCTGGATCAGTTGGAGCTGTCGCTCGAAACCGGCGTGGGCGGCTACGTCTATCACCAAGGCCGCATCCTCTGGCGCGACAGCGCGGAGGCGCAGGGCGATTCGGAGATTGACCGCGAGTTCGGCTTGCTCGGCGCGCAGGTCGTCGTGCCGATTCTCGCGCAACAATCTTTGGTGGGCCTCGCCGCCTTCGACGCGCGCATCACCGGCGAACCGCTCTCGAAGGAGGAACTCGAAGTCCTCTTCCACGTCCTCGAAGAGATCGGCCTCGCGATCCGCAATGTCTGGCACCACGAGCAAATTGTTTCCAACCAGCGGATGCTCACCGACGTGCTGCGGCAGTTCAGCAGCGGCTGCGTGGTCATCGGACGCGACTTGCAGATTCTCCATTGCAACGACAGCGCGCGGCGTCTCCTGCTCGGCTCGCGGCGTGAAACGGATTTGCTCTTCAGCGACCTGCCCGTCGTGCTCGGCAGCAAGGCGTATCAGGTGCTCAAGTCCGGCGCCGCGCTCGCGCCCTTCCGCTTCCAGCCGGCGGACGGGGCCAAGAATGTTTTTCAAATTTCCATCGTCCCGCTCGCCACGCGGCCTGGCAGCGCGCCCGATTCCGCGCTCATGGTCGTGGAGGACCGCACGCAGACGGAGCAGTTGCACCATCTGGAACTGGAGACGGAAAATCTCCGCCTCATCAAGAGCATGGCCGACCGCCTCGCGCACGAGATCGGCAACGCGCTCGTGCCCATCTCCACGCATCAGCAGTTGCTCGGCGACCAGTATCTCGACCCCGACTTCCGCGAGTCCTTGAACGAGGCGCTGGCCGAGGGTGTGAAGCGCATTTCGCGCTTGGTGAACCAGATGCGCTTCCTCGCGCGCGACACGCTGGTGGCGGAAAACAATTTCCCGCTCGGGCCGCTCGTCGAGGAAGCGTTCAAGGACGCCCAGACGCATCAGCCCGTGAAGTCCGCGCTGCTGAAATTCGACGACGGCAACCAGGCCGCGATCATTTCCGGCGACCGGCCCGCGTTGAAGCACGCCTTTCTGGAAATTTTTCTCAATGCGCTGCAAGCCAATCCGAAAGACCCGAAAATCGCCGTCCGCCTGCGCCCCGCGCCCGGCTTCACCGAGCAGGGCAAACGCTGGGCGCAGGTCGAGGTGCAGGACAACGGCGCGGGCTTCGCGCCCGAGTCCGTGAGCCGGGTGCCGTCGCCCTTCTTCACCACGCGCACCGTCGGCCTCGGCCTCGGCCTCACGGTGTCGCGCAAGATTATCGAGACGCACCACGGCAAGCTGGAGATCGTGGCCCCAAAGGAATCGGACCACGGCGTGGTCCGCGTGCTGTTGCCGCAGAAGTCGGTTTAGCGGAAGGCTGGACGGAGCGCGGGTTTTTAACCCGCAGCACTGTTCACCAGCGGAGGGCAAAGGAGCTTGGGAACACCGCACTCCATTTCACGTTGCTGCGGACTGGAAAGTCCGCGCTCCGAAAGCGGCGTGTCCGGCCCCACTGGTCTCACTTCCCGCCGGGCTTGCGGACGAGCAGGAGGGAACTGGCCACGGTGTCCTCGCCGTTGACCGGCTTGTTCATGATGTGGCCATTGAACCAGAGCTGGGCCGACTTGCCGCCGTCGAGGTTCATCGCGTCCGTGCAGCCGAGGCTCACGAAATACTCCGCCAGTTCCGCCAGCTTCATGCCCATCGAGAGGTCCGGCTGCCGGCCATCAATGACGATGAAATAAACGTGCGTGGGACTCCAACCCACGGCGGCGCGCGGATGGCGCGCATACTTCGAGTCCTCCGCGTAACCGCGCGGTGCGTCCGCCGGGCGGGTCTTGAGCGTGAACGCCTTCCCGTTTTGGATCAGCGCCGGTCCGCCGGCGATGGCCGCTTTCACTCCGGTCAGATTGGGCGTGGTCGTGGTCGAGAATTGCAGCACGAGGCCGGGTTTCAATTCCGGCAAATCCCCAAGCAGTTGCGCGCCGAGCGAGAGCACCATCGTGCCCGGCTCGATCCGCGTGTTGCCGTTCGTGGCCACGTCCCGCACGCGCGCGCGGTAATTCTGCCCGGCCTGCAACGGCAGCCACGGGCTGTCTCCGTCCTTTTCCAAAATCAATTCCAGCCCGCCCGTCGCGCGCGTCGAGGTGCCGAGGGTCGGCGTGAACAGCACCGCGCTGTTCGGGCGCCGCTGCTGATTCAGCCCGAACGGCGTCTTCCGTCCGTCCGGCCACGTCGCGTAGAAAAGTCCCTTCACCTCATCAAGATGCGGGTGGCCGTTCGTGTCGAACCACACGCACACCGTGTCCGGCGCGCTGATGAGTTCGCCGTTCATGATTTGCAGCCCGCGCGGGTCGCCCGCGTAAGTGGGCTGGTCGCGCACGTAGAAGTCTCCGTTAATCCCGGCGATGGCTTCGCCCAATTCCGGCGGCACCGCCGCGGCCTGCTCCCAGATGTGACTGACCGCCAGCACCCGGTCCCGTGCGTGCGCCGAGTAGAAACCGAGGTCGGCGCGG
>JANNGC010000949.1:0-1510 GCA_031380445.1 Pedosphaera sp. | reverse complement strand
GAATCGTATTGGGATTTGGTAT
This sequence comes from Pedosphaera sp., assembly GCA_031380445.1. GTDB lineage: Bacteria > Verrucomicrobiota > Verrucomicrobiia > Limisphaerales > SIBH01 > JANNGC01. The sequence continues at coordinate 1,488 of JANNGC010000949.1, read as the reverse complement.
TAAACCTTCAAACCCTTCACGAAGTTCTCCAGCCGGTTCAGGCCCTTCTCGATGTTCGCCAGGCTCGTCGCGTAGCTGATGCGCAGATAGTCGTCCGCGCCGAACGCGATGCCCGGCACGGCGGCGACCTTCTCGACTTCGAGCAGGCGCGCGCAGAAGTCGGCGGACTTGAGACCGAGCTTCGAGATGTTCGGGAAAAGATAGAACGCGCCCTTGCTGTTCACGCAACTGATGCCCGGAATGCTGTTCAGCTTCTGCCACGCGTAGGTGCGGCGCTTCGCATATTCCACGAGCCAGCCCTTCAAATGATCCTGCGGCCCCGTCAGTGCGGCGACCGCGCCCTTCTGCGCGAAGCTCGTCGGGTTGCTCGTGCTGTGGCTCTGGATGGCGTCGATGGCCTTCGCAATCGGCTCCGGCGCGGCGAGGAAGCCCAGCCGCCAGCCCGTCATGCTCCACGCCTTCGCGAAGCCGTGGACGATGATCGTGTGGTCGTAATGCGCCTGCGAGAAGCTCGCGACGGACTTGTGCACCGCTCCGTCGTAGAGCAGGTGCTCGTAAATCTCGTCGCTCATGATGAGCACGCCCTTCTCCACGCAGATGTCGCCCAACGTCTTGATTTCCTCCGGCGTATAGACGCTGCCGGTCGGATTGCTCGGCGAGTTCAGGATGAACAAACGCGTGCGCGGCGTGATGGCGGCGCGGAGCTGCGCCGGCGTCACCTTGAACTCCGTCTGATCCGTCGTCGTGAGAATGACCGGCGTCGCGCCCGCGAGCTTCACCATCTCGGGATAGCTCAGCCAGTAAGGCGACGGGATGATCACTTCGTCGCCCTCCTCGCACGTCGCGAGAATCACGTTGTAGCAAGAGTGCTTGCCGCCGTTGGAGACGATGATCTGGCTCGGCTTGTAGGTGAGACCGTTGTCGCGCTTGAACTTGTCGGCAATCGCCTGACGCAGCTCCGGGATGCCGCTGCTCGGCGTGTACTTGGTGAAGCCTTCGTTGAGCGCCTTGATCGCGGCGTCCTTGATGTGCTGCGGCGTGTCGAAATCCGGCTCGCCCGCGCCGAAGCCGACGACGTCCAGCCCCTCGGCCTTCATCGCCTTGGCCTTGGAATCAATGACCAAAGTAAGTGACGGCGAGAGCGATGCGGCGCGACGACTGATCTTGTAGTTCATAGACAAAGTGGCGCGAGGCTACCGGTCAACGCCGGGAGCGCAAGAGGGAATTGGGCGGTCTGCCGGGCCGGGTGGATTCGGCTTCCCGGCGCGGCCCGCAGATTTGAGTAACCGTGCGCGCCGGATAACGGTCTTGCTGGTCGAAGCGCGCGGATTGCCCGGACTGATTGAGTGCAACCAGTTCGTTTGCCGGACGGCAACAGACTCCTTGAACTCCCGTCGGCGTGGTGATTTCCTTCGTCGCATCGCCAGCATGCTTTCACGGACGATTCTTTTGTCGCTCGGCCTCGCGCTTTCCGCCCTTGGGCAGAAG
>JANNGC010000414.1:0-2326 GCA_031380445.1 Pedosphaera sp. | reverse complement strand
CGGCAGCGCGCGCCACGACGCGGCCACGACGCGGCGGCTGCGGCTCGCGGAGGCGAAGCGTGCGGCGAAAATTCTCGGCGCGCATTTCCATCCGCCCATCGCGGACGATCTGGAAATCTTCTACGACCTCAACCTCCTGCGCCGCGTGGCGGCGGTGATTCGCGACGTGCGGCCGTCCATCGTCCTCACGCACTCGCCGGAGGATTACATGGAAGACCACATGAACACCTCGCGCCTCGCGGTGACGGCGGCGTTCGCGCGCGGGATGCCGAACTTCGTCACCACGCCCCAGCGCCCGGCGGCGGACGGCGACGTGACGGTCTATCACGCCCTGCCCCACGGCTTGCGCGACGGACTGCGCCGGAAAATTTCCGCCGAACTGTTCGTGAACACGACTTCTGTTCACGCCACCAAGCTCGCCGCCCTCGCCGCGCATCGCACGCAGCAGGACTGGCTCGATGTAAGCCAGGGCATGAACTCCTATCTGCGCACGATGGAAGACACCTCGCGCGCCGTCGGCAAAATGTCGCGCCGCTTCGCGCACGCCGAAGGCTGGCGGCGTCACTCGCATCTGGGCTTCGGTGAAGAGCACGCCAATCCGCTGCGGGAAGCGTTGGGAAAGAAACTCGTCGCTTGAACGCTGTCGGCGACTTGTCCGCAGTTGTCGGCGGCTTGCGCTGAATCCCAACTTGCCACGTCTTCGCGCGCGGCCTTATTTTTGCCGCGCTTGGAACAGTCCGCCGCCCAGTCAAATGCCGGAGATTCCTCCGCACCGCTCTGCATGTTGAGCGAGGTGAAGGCGGGCGATTCCGTGCGCATCAAGCAACTCTCGGCCTCGCCAGAAGTTTCCTCCCGTTTGCGCGAGATGGGCTTCTGCGAGGAGCAGCGCGTCAAGCTGTTGAGCAGCAATCCCAATCTCATCTGCCAAGTCTGCAACGCGCGCCTCGGCCTTAGCTCCCAACTCGCGGATTTGATCTGGGTCGAGAAAATCAAACCGCAACGCCTCGCTGCCTGATGTCTGCCGCCGCCCAACCGCTGACTTCGCTCGAAGTCGGTTCCCGTGCCGTCGTCGCGGAAATCAAAATTCCCGCCGAGAACCGCGGGCGCATTCTGGAAATGGGCCTGCTCGTCGGCACGACGGTTGAATTGGTCCGCTTCGCCCCGCTCGGTGATCCCGTTGAGATCAAAGTGCGCGGCTACAACCTCTCGCTGCGCAAGCACGAGGCGGACCAGATTCTCGTGACGAGGAAATGACCGCCGCCAATTCACCCAGTCACGTGGTTCTCACCGGCAATCCGAATTGCGGGAAGACGACGCTGTTCAACGCGCTCACCGGTCTGCGCGCCAAGGTTGGCAACTATCCTGGCGTCACCGTCGAGCGCAAGGAAGGCCGGGTGCTCGGTACGCCTGCAGACGTCGTAGTCAAAATCCTCGACCTGCCCGGCACCTACTCGCTCAGTCCGCAGTCGCTCGATGAACAGGTCGCGCGCGACGTGCTGTTCCATCGCATTGGCGAAGTGCCGCCGCCGCAGGTCGTCGTGGTTGTCGTCGATGCGTCGAATCTTCAGCGCAATCTTTACTTCGCCACGCAGGTCATTGAACTGGGCTACCCGACCATTCTCGCGCTGAACATGATGGATGTGGCGCGCGAGAACGGCCACGACATCGACTGCGACGCGCTGGGCAAAGCGCTCGGCGTGACGGTGGTGCCGCTCGTCGCGAGCAAGGACGAAGGCGTGCGTGAACTGCGTGAAGCCATGCTGGCCTTGCTCAAATCCACGCGCGGCAAGGTGACGCCGCGATTGTTTGCGGAATTGCCCGAAGCGTTCGGCAGCGAAGTCGCGAAACTCGTCACGCAACTCGAAGCCACTTTCCCGCAAACGCATTTTCAAGCGATGGCGGAGGCGTTGCTCATCCTGAGCGACGAAAAGTTTCTCGTCTCCAGCGGCAATTATTATCCCGAGGCCATACGCTCGGCGGTGCTGGAAGCGCGCGGGCGATTGGAGAAAGCGCATGTGGACTGGCGCAGCATCGCCATCGAAGCACGTTACGCGCGCATCTCCGCCATTCAAGAAGCGGTCACGACGGAGACGCTCATCGAGAAGGAGAATTTCAGCGACCGGCTCGACCGCGTGCTCACACATCGCGTGTGGGGCGTGACGATTTTCGTGGGCATCATGCTGCTGCTGTTCCAGAGCATCTTCAGTTTCGCGCAGTGGCCGATGGATGCGCTGACCACCCTCGTGGATGGACTCGGCAACATGGTGGGCAACGCGCTGCCGCCCGGCGATTTCAACGACCTACTGGTCAACGGCGTGATCAAAGG
>JANNGC010000921.1:0-10382 GCA_031380445.1 Pedosphaera sp. | reverse complement strand
AGCAGCGCGGCAATGGCGGCCGCGTGCGGAGCCGCCGCCGAGGTGCCGAAAAACCGGCTGAAACCCGGCACCGTGGTCTGCCCGCCGTCCGCCGCCGCAATGTCCGGCTTCAAACGCACCACGCCGCCGGTGGCAGTAAAGCTGCCCGGCGTGATCGGCGCGCCGCTCGCATGGTAAAACACCCGCCGGGGACCATCGCTACTGAACGTCTCCACCGGATTGGCCGCACCGCCGACAAATGAGTTTGGAAACGCCGTGGCCACATCCACGGCCGCAACACAAAAGGCGTTGGTCGCGACCGCATGTCCTTTCACCTCTCCCGCCGTGCTGACCGCCAGCCGCCCGCGCACGGAATCAATGTTCATGTAGCGGGGGGCCGCCGCGTCCGCCTTGACAATCACGATGCGCGAACCTGTGACCACGGCCCCGCTCCCCAATCCTTCGATCGGGTCCTGCGTTCCGTTCTGAACGGTGGTGGACATGGCGATGATGTTTGCCCCGGTGGCGTCCAGAACGTAGAGGTCGTAATCGTTGGTCGAGGCGCCGGAGGGATCAGACCAGTGCAAGAAAACCCGGCCACTCGAGGCGGCTATCGTGTTGAAATTGTTCGCGCCGAAGCTGTGAACCCGTCCGCCTTTCGCATTCACCGGGCCGCCGGCGACCCCGCCGTCCAAGAAGTCCCCTTCCCAAGTTCCAGAAGTCCCGTCGTTTTTGTTTCCGGCATTGCCGGCGGAAGAAAAGAAGAGCGCGCCGCCCGCCGTGACCTCGTTCACGGCCTGGGCAATGATCCCGTCCTGAAAAGGCGACTCGGCAAAATACCGCACATCGTCCACGATGACGTCGCAGCCGGCCGCGCGCAGATCGAGGATGTTCTGGGCAAAGCTGGCCTGACCATTGAATGCCGAGGCGAAGTAAAGGTCAGCACCTGGTGCGAGGTCATGGACGATTTCCAGCATCGCGGTGCCTTCTCCGGAACCGGGAATTCCATCCTGCCCCGGCAAGACGTTGACGAACGGCAAGTCTCCGGACGCCTGAGACGCGGCCAGGAAATCCACGCTGTCTGAAATCACCCCCACTTTGACGCCCGCGCCGTTGATGCCGAGCGCGAGCCGGGCCGGAAGCGCATTGTGCGTGGTGTCGCCTTCCGAGTTGAGTCTGCCGACATGAGCTTCGGCCTGATCGGCAGGCCGCACCGTTTTCACGTCGGCCCGCGCCGCCAGAGATTCGATTTGATTGAGCGGCAGGCGCGCACGAATGGCGCGAAAACGAGGTGAGCTATGAACAACCTGGCCTCCGGATTGTGCGATATAATCGAGCACTGCCTGACTGACTTCCGCAGCGATGTCCACCAGCACCAGGCCGTTGGCGTCGGGGGTTACGCCCAGCCGCACGTTGTCCAAACCCGGAGCGATGATCTCCTTTCGGGCCTGTTTGACCGCGTACACGAGCTGCGAATCCATCTTCTGCTGCGCGGGCGTGCGCGCGGCTTTCTCGGCTTGCAATCCTTGGATTTGAGTCAGGGCGCTGGCGCTGAGGCTTTCGGCCGCAGACAAATCCAAACTGTAACTGACCATGATGGCGGCGATGGCCGCGAATCGAAGTAGCGTGCGTTTCATATCACTTCATCTGAAAGCGGGAGCGCGGTGGAGTTCTTCCGCCCGCGCCCCGCGAGATTATTTCTAAACGATCTTTCGCCGGACTCACGGCGTGCGTTTGAGCCGGTAAAACTTCCCGCCGCTGTCCATCGGCAGGGTCACGGTGCTCACGCCATTGCTCACCACCGGTGTCACGGCGGCGTTCGTCCACGACACGCCGAGCAAGGCCGACGCTTCCAGCACCACATTGGGCGCGCTGCCCTGCCAGCTCAACACGACCTGGCTGTTCTTGCGCGCCACGAAGAGCAGCGGCACCGGCACGCTGTCGCTGACCGTGGTCTTGATCGAGGCGAAGTTGTTCAGCGCGTTCGGGTCCGCCGTGGCTGAAGTCACCGTGGTGTCGAAAGTCACCTGTCCGGTCACGCTTGGCGCGATCACGGTGATGGTGACGACGACGCCCGCGCCGGGGGCCAGACTGCCGAGGCTGCTGCGCAGCACGTTGCCGTTCAGCGTGTTGGTGCCGGGACCGGTGACGTTGAGAGTGTTCGTAGCCGTGCTGGCCGGCAGCACGTTGGTCAGCACCACGGAGGTGGCGGTGGCGGGACCGAAGTTCGTCACGCCAATCGTGTAAGTGAGTGTGCCGTTGGTCTGCACCGGGTCGGGCGAATCACTGACCAGCACCGCGAGGTCCGCGCCGGGGGCCACGATGTTGGCCGTGGAGATGTTCAACGACCAACCGCCGGCAATGTCGCCGTTGTCGCCCACGCTGTCGTCCACCACGTAGAGCGACCAGACGCCGTTCGCATCGGAGCCATTGAAGGCGGACAGCGCCGGCGTATTCGTCCAGAAGGCGGTGCCCACCCCGTACGGCGGATTGAAAGAGTCGGCGACCGGAGGGTAGTTGGTGCAGCGATACGTGCCGGCGGTGATGGCGCTGAATTGCGGGACGACCGCCGCCGCCGTGTCATCAAAGGTGAGGTTCACGCCGTTCATCAGAAGGTTGGTGCCCGCGTCTGACATCAGCATCACCGCCGTGCCGTTCGGTCCGACCAGCAGGATGTCCATCTGGCTCGGCTGCGTGTGATGAATGTTGTTCAGCGAGACCGTGATCTTCGTGATCGGGCCGGACACCCCGGAAACCGTGATGGGCGCGGGATACGGCGAAGCCTGGCCGAAGGCCGGGATGGTGATGAAACCGCCGTTCGCAAACGCCACGCTCTGACTGCCGAGCACGAAGTCAAACGCCACCGGGCCGAGGAACACGCCGTCGTTCGTGACGAGCAGCGTGGCCGTGATGCGCGTGCCGTTCGTGCCGAGCGCGGTGAAGGTGAACGGACGCGACACGCTGCTGCCGCCCGCCGTAAGCAGGCCGTAGCTCTGCGTCTGCGGCGCGCTGTTCGTGATGCCGTTCGCGTACACGATTCCCGCCGTCACGTTGGCCGCGTTGACCACGCCACTGTTCCGCAGGCCGAGGAGCACCGTCACCGTCTCGTTCGGTTCGATGATGTTGTTCGTGGGGAGAATGCTCTCGCTCGTGAGCGCCGCGCCCGCTGCGACGATAAGGCCGCTGTCGTTGTCGAGAATGGAAAGCACCGCCGAGGCCGGGCTGCCCACGCGCGCGCCGCCCGTCGGATTCGAGAGCGTGAGGATGACAGTCTCGATGCCTTCCACCGTCGCATCATCCACCATCGGGAAGAGAATGGGTTTCACCAGTTCGTTGCTCGCGAAGACCACGGTGCCGAAGGTGCTGGAATAATCCGCGCCCGCCGTGGCGCTGCCGCCCGTGGCGTTCCATTGCACGCTCACGATGCCGCTCGATCCGCCGGTGCGCAGGAGATTGATCACCGCGTCGCCCGCGCCTTCCACGGCGCTGGAACTGGCCGCCGCAAACGCGATGGAACCCGCGTCATCAATGATGCTCAGGCCACCGGAGGCCGCGAGCGGATCAATCGTCGCGTTCACCGCGCCGGACAGAATCAGCGTCACCGTTTCCGTGCCTTCCGCGATGGCGTCGTCGAACACCGGCACCAGCACCGTCTTCGGCGCGAGGTCGCCCGCCGCCCAGGCCACGGTCTGCGTGGTAAAGGAATAATCCACGCCCGCCGTGGCCGAGTTGTTCTGCGTGCGGAAACCGACCGACACGGGCTGGCCCGCCGCGCCGTTGCGGACGAGCGTGATGACCGCGTTCGTCACCTTCTCGTTGACCACGTAGGTCGTGGGCGAGAATCCAACGGTGGTGTCGTTGTCGAGAATCGAAAGAATCGCCGTTGCCTGGCCGCCGAGGAAGGTTCCCGCCGAGGGATTCGCCAGCGCGAGCAGCACGGTCTCGTTGTTCTCGACCAGCACGTCGTCTTGAATGCGGACGTTGAACTGCGCACTGGTCTGGCCGGCGGCGAAGGCCAGCCGTCCGGTCGCCGTGAGATAATCCAGCCCCGCCGTGGCCGTGCCGTCCGTGGTCAGGAAATCCACCGCCGCCACGCCCGCGACCGAGCCGATGCGGCGCACCGTGATCACCAAGTCCACGATGCCTTCGTTCGTTGAGTAGGTCGCGGAACTGAAGTTGAAACCCGTGTCGTCATCCAGAATCGTGAGGACGCCCGTGATAATTGGCCCGAGCGCCACGCCGGCGGACGGGCTGGAGAGCGTCAGATTGATCGTCTCATCACCTTCGGCGAGCGCATCCGGCAGGATCGGAACCGCCACGACGCGATTCGTCTGGCCCGGGGCAAACGTCACCGTGGTGCTGCCGCCAATATAATCTGCGCCCGAGGTCGCCGAGCCGTCGGTGGTGTTGAGCGTGACGGTGAAGGCCGCGTTGGTGTCGCCCAGGCGCACCAGCGTGACTGGGAAATTGGTCGCGCCTTCCGGCACCGTGAATCCTGCCGAGGCCAGACCGACCGACGCCTCGTTGTCCACGATGGAGAGCACCGCCGCGCCGGGCGTCCCGACCGTGGTGTCGCCAGTATTATTCGAGAGCAGCAAGCCCACTGTCTCGGTGCCTTCCGCCAGCGCGTCGTCGGTGATGGGAATTGTGAACGTCCGCGCGGACTGGCCGGAGGCGAAGTTCAGCACCGTGAACACCGTTTGATAATCCAGCGTGGGCGTCGCGCTGCCGCCGCTGGTTTCCACGGTCACGCTCACCGCACCGAGATTTCCGTTGGTGCGAAGAACCGTGATGGTTGCCGTGCCGCCGAGTTCGCTCACCGTGTAAGCCGTGGTGCTGAAGACAAACTGGCCGGGCGAATCATTGTCCACAATCGTCACCGTGGCGTTCGCCAGTCCGAGCGTGGCCGTGCCGCTCGGGCTGAAGAGCTGCACCGGCACGGTCTCGTTGCCCTCGGTCAGCAAATCATCAATCGGGTAAATCGTGAGGAAGGCGTTGGTCTGGCCGTCGAGGAACGTGACGAGGCCGTTCGTCGCCACGAAATCCACGTTCGGCGTGGCCGTGCCGGCCAGCGTCTGATAACCGACCGTGACTCCGCCGCTGTAACCGTTCACGCGGATCAACTCGACCACGATGCCTCCGGCCTCTTCGCTGCCCGAGTAAGCAGCAGAGCGGAAGCTGATCACGCCCGCGCCAAAGTCGTTCTCCACAATCGTCAGGGTCGCATTCGACAGGCCGAGCGACGCGCCCACCGGCAGCGTGAGCCGCAGCGGCACCGTCTCGTTGAACTCGTTGATCGTGTCATCCAGCACCGTGACATCGAAGGTGCGCGAGCGGACGCCGGGCAGGAACGTGAGCGTGCCGGCGCGGGCCGTGAAGTCGAGTCCTGCCGTGGCCGTGCCGTTCGTGTCCGTGGCGAAATCCACCGTGGCCGTGTCGAGCAAACCGCCGGTGCGCGTGACCGTGATGCGCGCGACCACGCTGTTCTCGGACACTTGGAAGTTCGCCGAGCCAAAATTAAACGCGCTCTCGTTTTCCAGAATGATGACCACCGCGTTGCTCGGAGCGCCAATCGTCGCGCCGCCGGTCGCGCCCGAGAGCGACACGATGAACAGACGGTCCACGCTGGCCACGGTGTTGTCGTTCACCGGGATCAAAATTTGTTTCACGCTCTCGGCATTGGCGAAGGTCAGCGTGCCGCTCGTCGCGACGTAATCCGCCGGGGCCAAGGCCGTGCCGTTGACCGTCTGGTAATTCACCGAGGCCGCGCCCGTCGTGCCGCCGGAGCGCACCACGGTGAGGACGGCGTTGCTACCACGCTCGTTGACCGAGAAGACCGGCGCGCTGAAACGGAACGTGCCCGCGCCGCTGTTCGTGCCCACCATGATCCGCGCGATGCCGATGCGCGTCTGGCCGTCGAACTCCGTGAAGCCGCCGCCGACCACGATCTTGCCGTCGTAATTTTGCAGCGTGATGGTGCTGATGAAATCATTCGCACCCGCGCCGAAGTTGATCGTCGCGTCGAGCGTGCCGTCCGCATTCAGGCGCACGAGGCGCTGGCGCACCTGGCCGTTGAAGGTCGTAAAGTTGCCGCCCACCACCACACGTCCGTCCGTCTGCACCGCGATGGAACTGACGTAATCATCCGCGCCTGCGCCTGGGGTGAACGTGCCGTCGAACGCGCCCGCGCTGGTCAGCCGCGCGAGACGAGGAGCTGTCGCACCGTTCACGTTGGCGAACGTGCCGCCGATCAGAACCTGTCCGCCGCTGGTGAGCGCAATCGTGTTCACCGTGCCGTCCGCGCCGGTGCCGGGGTCGAACGACGCGTCGAGCGTGCCGTTGCTGTTCAGCCGCGCGATGCGGGCGCGCGGCGTGCCGTTGTAGAGAGTGAAGTCGCCACCGATCAGAACCTTGCCATCCGGCTGCAAGGCTACGGCAAGCACCGGGCCGTTCGCGCCCGCGCCAACCGTGAAGCTCACGTCCACCGTGCCGTTCGTATTCATCCGCGCCACGCCGTTGCGTCCCACGCCATAGACCGTCGAGAAGAGTCCGCCGATGACGATGCGGCCATCCGGTTGCAGCGCCAGCGCGAGCACGCCGTTGTCGAGTCCCGCACCGAAGTTGAAGGTGTTGTCGATCGAGCCGTCCACGTTCGCGCGACCAAGGTAGGCGCGGGCGATGAAGTCATACGACGTGAACAGACCGCCGAAGATGATCTTGCCGTCCGGCTGGGCCGCGACCGCGCGCACCGTGCCGTTCGGGCCGAGGCCGCTGTTGAACGAGGCATCGAGCGTGCCGTCAATGTTCAGCCGCGCGAGATGGTTCACGCCTTCCACGCCGACGATGGCGGTGAAGTCGCCGCCGACCGCGAGCTTGCCGGTGTAAGCGGGCAAGGCCGCGTTCGTGAAGAGGGCCGAGGCATAAACCGCGCGCGTGGCGAGAGCGCGGGCATCCGCCGCCACCGCGCCGCTGCTGCCGAGCACGACCACGCCGCCGCGTTGCACGAGGTTGAATTTCTCGAAGTCGCCGCCGAGGGCGAGCGTTTGCGGCACCAGCGCATCCAGCCCGGGAATGACCGTGAGGCTGTCCACGACCGCCGAGTCAAACGCGCTGCCGAGCGCGATCCGCACCCAGGTCGAGCCAGCGAACGAGGGGTCGAAGGTGAACAGGCCGTTCGTCGTGACCAGCGCCGCGCTGCCGGACGAAGAGGTGATCGTCACCGGCGCGGTGAGGTTCGTGAAGTAAATGCTCTGGGGCGTGAAGCTGAATCCGCCCACGGTGATTTCCTGCAACCCGCCGTCCACACCGAGCAGGCCCGCGGCCACACCTTGCGTGTCGTTGGCCACGGTGCGGAAAACGCCGCCGTTCAGGCTGCGGAAAGTCACGCCATTCTCCGTGTGCGTGGAGAGCGTGAGGTTCGTGGCCAGCGCGTTGAACGTGACCACCGCCACGGCGGGCGGAGGTGTGCGCGGCACGAGGCCGATGGCGTGAACCGGGGCGTCGGCACCCGCGCCGATGTTGAAGCCGGTGTCGGTCGAGCCGTCCGCGTTCAAGCGCACCACGCCCGAGGACGGGTTGCCATTGAAGGTGCCGAAGTCGCCCGCGACCACGACGTGATTGTCGAGTTCCACCGCCACCGCGCGCACTGTCGCCGGAGCGCCGAGTCCGATGTCGAAGCTCACATCCACCGAGCCGTCCGCGTGCAGGCGGGCCACGCGGTCGCGCGGCGAGCCGTTGACGGTGAGGAAGTCGCCACCGATAACGATCTTTCCGTCCGGTCCGACCGCAATGCTGTTCACCGTGCCGTCCGCGCCGAGACCGGTGTTGAAGGTCGTGTCGAGCGAGCCGTCCGCGTTAAGCCGCGCGAGGCGCGTGACGAGGAAGCCGTTGTAGCTGGTGAAATCACCGGCGATGAGAAGCTGTCCGTTCGGCTGCACGGCCACCGCGCGCACCGGGGCGTTCGGACCCGAGCCGAGGATGAAGGTCAGGTCGCGCGTGCCATCGGCATTCAAGCGCGCGAGGCGCGAGGCGGCGATTCCATCGTAACTGGTAAAGTCGCCGCCGATGAGAATCTGCCCGTTCGTCAAAGCCGCCAGGGCGCGGATCAAATTGTTCGCGCCCAGCACCGGGGCAAACGTGGCGTCCACCGAACCGTCCAACAGCAGCCGGGCCACGCGACCGCGCGCCACGCCGTTCACGTTCGTGAACGCTCCGGCAATGACCACGCCGTTCGTGACCGGAGCGATAGAATAGACGGTGCCGGTCGCGCCAGTGCCGACCTGGAAGCTAAAGTCCACCGCGCCGTTCGTGGTCAGGCGGGTGATGCGGTTCACGGCCAGCCCGTGGAACTGCGTGAAGTCGCCGCCCACGTAGAGGCGTTGCAACTCATCGAAGGCCACCGCGCGCACGGAACCTTTCGCGCCGAAGTTGCTGTTAAAGAGCGGGTCCACCGGGCCGGCCAGCGGCGCGAGCGTCTCGTCGTCCGTGATGGTCAGCACCGCGTTGCTCGGCGTCGCCACGTAGGCGGCCACGCCCACGGCGTCGCGCAGGACCAAGTTCACCGTCTTGGCCGCGTTGAGAATGTTGTTGTCAATGATCGGCACGGTGAAGGTGCGCGGCGTGGCGTCGCCCGCCGGCCAGTTCAATACGCCCGTGACCGCCACGAAATCCACACCGCCCAAGGCCGTGCCGTCCGTCGCCGTGGCGTAAGTCACGGACACCGGATTGTTCGTCACGCCCACGCGCTCAACGGTGATGACGGCGCTGCCGGCGTTCTCGGCCACGGTGTAAGTGGCGGAGGAGAAGCGCAGGGTGGAATCGTCATCCACGATGTTCAGCGTGGCGGTGGGGACGGTGAGTGTGCCGGCGTTCGTACCCTGAACATTGCTCAGGCTGAGGCGCACGGTTTCCACACCTTCGCCCTCGGTGTCATTGACGAGCGTGACGGGGAAGGTCTTGGTGTCCTCGCCGTCGAGGAAGGTAAGCGTGCCGTTGCTCGCGAAATAGTCCACGCCCGCCAGCGCCGAACCGCTGCTCACCGCGTAGTCCACGGTCAGGACGCCGCGGCGGCCGTTTGGACGCACCACGCTCACGTTGACCGTACCTGCCGACTCATCGAAGAAGAAGTTGTTGGTCAGGAAGGCGACGTCGGTCTGCACGATCTCGTTGTCGGAAATGGTGACGGTGGCGTTCGTGGTGAGGATGAGTACGCCGCCCGCCGGTTGCGAGAGGCTGAGCAGGAACGTTTCATCATTCTCCGGCTGGAGATCGTTGATGATGCCGATGGGCACGATCTTGAAGGTCTCGCCCTGGGCGAACGATACGACGGTGCTGACCGGGGTGTAGTCCGAGAAGGCGGAGGCGGTCAGATTGCTGGTGGTGAGCGTGACCTGCACGTTGCCGAGCGAGCCGTTGGTGCGGAGGAGCGTGACGGCAACGGTGCCCGCCGACTCGTCCACCACAAAGTTGTTCGTCGCGAACAGGATCGCGCCGTTGGCGGCGTCGTCGTCAATGAGGTTCAGCACGGCGTTCGAGATGCCGAGGGTGGTCGTGCCGCTGGGATTGCTCAGGGCGAGGAGGATGCTTTCGTTGCCTTCGAGCAGCGCATCGTTCAGCACCGCGACATGGAACTGCTTGCTGAGTTCGCCGGGGGCGAAGGAGATGGTCACGTTGTTCGTGGGAAGGTAATCCGCGAAGGCCGTGGCCGTGCCGCCAATGACGGTGTTGAAGACCACGCTGGCCGCCGTGTTCGTGCCGCCGACGCGCACCAAGGTGATGGTCGCGTTGCCGCTGACGGCGTTTTCGCTGATCGCGTAATTGGCGGCACTGAAACCAATTCCGGTCTCGTCGTCCTGAATGACCAGCGTGGCGCTGGGCTGCGCACCGGGCAGGACGTTGACGAAGCTGCCGAGCTGGAGGCCTACCGTCCGGTCGCCTTCCAAGGTGTCGTTCGGGATAATCGGCACGTTCAACTGCTGACGCGTCTCGCCCTGCGCGAAGACCAGCGTGTTTGACACGGCGAGATAATCCACTCCGGCCTGGGCGCTGCCGCCCGACGTGAAGGCGTCGGCGCGCGCCTCGCCCGTGGTGCCGCCACGACGGCGCACGGTGACCACGGCGTTGGTGCTGGACTCGCTGATGACGAACTGCGGCGCGGAGAATTCCAAGCTGCCGGACCCGGCCAGCGAGCCGCCATAGATGCGGCAGATGCGCTGGCGCGGCTGGTCGTCGTATTCGGTGAAGCCGCCGGCGAGCACGATGCGGCGGTCCGGCTGGATGACGAGCGCGGCGACAAAGGCATTGGCCCCGTTGCCGAAGTTGATCGTGGGGTCGGTCGCACCGTCCGCGTCGAAGAGGCGCGTAAGCCCCCGGCGCGTCACGCCGTTGAAGGATTTGAAATCACC
>JANNGC010000408.1:0-5908 GCA_031380445.1 Pedosphaera sp. | reverse complement strand
AAAGCCCAAGCCGACGCCGAAGACGCCGATGGCGATGCTGTGGCCGAGGAAAATCCACATGACCTGCCGGTTGGATGCGCCGAGGGATTTGAGCAGGCCGATCTCCTTGATCTTGTTCACGGCAAAGGTGATTTCGGAATTCACGATGGCGAACGCGGCCACGATCATCACCACGAAGAGAATGATGTACATCATCGTCTTCTCCGTCGCGAGGGCGTTGAAGATGGTGGAGTTCTCGTCCATCCACGAGACCAGGTTGTAGCCGGGGCCGAGGTCGCGCATCAGGTCGCGGATCACGGCGTCCACTTGGAAGGGATCACGCAGCATGACGTGCAGGCCGTGCGCCTGGCCGTCGAGCTTTTGCAAATCCTGCGCGGTCTCCAGCGAGGAGACGATCATCATGCGGTCGAAATCGTCGAAGCCCACGTTGAAGATACCGCGCACGGTGAAGTCGTCCGGGACGGGCATGGCGCCCTCGCGCTTCTGGGCCTTCAGCCATTGACCGAGAGTTTTCGCGGAGAGAATGGCCACATGGTCGCCCACATCGACGCGCAATTCATGCGCCAGCGAACTGCCGACGAGAATGCCGTGCCCGCTGACATCAAATGTGCCGCGAAAAACACTGGTCGTCAGCACGCTCACGGAGCCTTCGCGCTCGGGATCAATGCCGCGCAAGACCGGCCCGCTGATTTGCGGATTCTCATTCGTGTCCGCCGGCTGGGTCTGGAGCATCACCTGCGTGAGGATGAACGGTGCGACGCCTTTGACCTGAGGATGGCGGCCGATGATGGGCATGAGCCGCTGGTAATCGGGCGTGATGCCGCCCACGCCCACGACTTTCAGGTGCGCGTTCGCGGAAAGAATCTTGTCGCGCCACTCACGGTCGAAGCCGCTCATGACCGCGATCACGATCATTAGCACCGCCACGCCGAGCATCACGCCGATGATCGCGATGAGCGTGATGACGGAGACGAACGTGCGCTTGGGCCGCAGGTAGCGGAGAGCGAGCGCGAGTTCAAAGGGCAGCCGTGACACGGGGCGTAAAGTCAGAAGGGCGGGGGGCAATGTCAAAAGCAAACCGGGGAAGTAGAAGAATTTGACACGGTGGACAGGGAAAAGGGCCGGCTTCTGACTGGAAAACAGCGTCCTCCAAAAATAATTGAAAATAGAGTGTCAGATTTCTCCGCCGATTCCCCTTCCACGAGTGTGAAGAAGAATTATTTGCTGACCGGGACCAATCCGCCGCAATGGCTTGCTGCCGAACAGATCGCCGAACTGGCGCGGCGGGCCAGTTATCAGCCCAAGGGGCTGGCCCGGGAGACCGGGCTGGGTGCGCGCACCTTCGAGCGGCGTTTTCGCGGAGCCTTTGGCTTGGCCCCAGGCGAGTGGCTGGCCGGGCAGCGGATGTCGGATGCCGTGGCACTGTTGGAGCGCGGTTTCAACGCCAAGGAAGTGGCGGCGGCGGTGGCGTTCCGGCATCTGCCCAGTTTCGTGCGCAAGTTCCGCATGGAGATGGGCACCACGCCGGGCGCGTTTGCGGAACGGGCGGTGCATCGGCCCGGCTTCATGCCCAACCCGATGCGGGGCGGGGTGTCGCAATCGGCTAACATTTTGTCGCATTCGGCTAACTCAGGCGCCTTGCGGTTGAGCGGCGCGGTTTGAAAGGATGGCAGCAGATGAGACCGGTCTGTCCAACGCAAGGTCCGACCACCGACGTGGCCACGCACTTCATCAAACCAGAGGCGCGTCTGCGTTCCGGCTCGTTTTTTAGGGGGTACGGCTTAAAGGCTGTGCAGGGCCGCCGCAGGGGCGCGGCGGCCCGCTTTATTTTTCACCATCAGACAGCAGGCGCTTTAACGAGTTCCACCCTTCCCATGAACGAGCTTTTCTCAAGACCTGCCTGGGAGCGCGGAAGGAGCCGGGCTTGGGTGGCTGGCTGGGTCTTGCTGGTGTGCTGTTCCACGGGCTGTGCGTGGCGGACGAGCCGGGCGGATCATTTGATCGGTCCAGTGCTCTACCGTTTCAGCGAACCGACGGTGAACAACCAGACCATCGTGCAGACCTGGCACGCGCCGTTGCTGATCGAAGGCGGGCGGCAGTGGGGCTTGAGCCTCGGGGCCGCGCACCGGCTGGTGCTGGCCCCGCAAGCTCCGGGCGCGGCGGCGGCGGACGAAACCGTGCGCGGCTGGCTGGTGCGGCCCCGCGCGCGCCGTTGGCAGGTGAGCTGGTTTTATCTGCGCGCGCCGTTGCGGGAGACGCCGGTGTTTATCCGGCGCGGCGTGACGGGCCTGCACGCGGGCGGCGGCATGGAAGAGCGCGCTTTCACGCTCGGCTACTCGGCCATGACCGCCACGCGCCCCGGGGCCGAGGCCGTGTATCAACTGGATTTTCACAGCCGTCATCCGTTGGAGACAAAATTCGTGGTGCAATCTGCGGAAGACTTTCAACCCATTCCAACCACGTCACCACGTCACCCCCAAAAACCATGAAGAAAAACCCCAACCCGGCATGGCCCCGCGTCATGCTCCAGACGGGCAGCCTGCTGCTGCTTCTCGCCATCGTGAGCGGCTGTCGCAACCAGCTCGCCTTCGGCACCGCCACAAAGTTCGGCCTCGATATCAGCCAGAAGGCCGACCAAACGGTTGACGTGACGATGGGCTACCGACGCGCGGAAATGGCGAGCATCCCGGTGCCCGGCGGCGAAGACGCCAGTGAAACAAACGATGCCTACTCAGTGCTCGCGCGGTTCAATGTGACCTACGGCGACCCTTGGAAGTCTGGCGAAAACGACGGGCTGCATTTGCGCCAATTCTTTGCCACCGGCATGGCCGCGCGCACGGCCGCGACCACACCGGACATGCAGAAGGCGTTCGGCCAGGCCGTGGGCGAGATTCGCGAAAAACAGGAGGGGGAAGCGAAATGAAAGCATCCTTCACACTGTGCGGGCTGGTGGCTCTGGCCCTGGTCCTGACTGGTTCCGGCTGTGCCCGCCGGATGAACGTCGCCACCGGCACGACCATCGGCTTGCATGCCACACCGGGCGACGGACAAAGCCAGAGTCCCCAAGTCACGCTGGCCTACAAGCGCGCCGAAATCGCCTTGGTGCCCACCGCTGGTGCGTCGGCCCGGAAAAAGCCGGACACGGACGCCTATTCCTCGCTGGCCGTCATTGATTTCCAAACCAAATGGTGGCGCGGCACGTCCATTGACCAGTTCATCGCCACGGGGCATGCGGCGCGCGACATTCAAACTCCGGACGCCAAAGGCGGGGATGGCAACCAATTCACTGCCGAGATGGTGAAGTATGCCCGCTCGGATTCCGCCGCCACCATTCGCAACTGGATCAAGTCCGCGCCTGACAAAATTGAGCGCAAGAAACGCCAGGACGCCATCACCGCCTGGATACCCACAGGGGCCGCCTACGACTTCGCCGATTTGCTCACCGATGCTTGCCTCGAAAGCGAACGGAACAAATTCCTCACCGACGAAGCCAAGAACCTGGGCATCGAGAAATAACCCTGAACCTGAAGGAGCCAATCATGCCCAAAAAAATTACCCAAGACGTGCCCAACGACGAAGTGGGCGAGTTTGTCCAACTGCACATTGACACCGGCAAAGTCAAAAAAATCACCGTCACCCCCAACGACGACGGGGAGACCTGCACCGTGGTGGTGGAGAAATAAATCAATGCGAACGGACGCGAGTGCAAATTCCATGAACAACTTTTTCTAAACACCCAAAGGAGACCATACCCATGCCCGAAGCCATGATGATCACCAACCGCAACGTCAAAGGCGACCAGCTCGGCGAGAAGACGGCCGCGCTGCGCTGCTACGTCAGCGACGCGTCCGACAGCAAGCTGACCTCGCTCGACCATTGGCAGGAGCTTTCCCGCGACGAGTTTCGCGACCGCCTGATCGAAATCGCGCGCGGCTTTCCGCTCTACGAGGAGCACGAGAACGAGAAGCAGAAGCACGTCAGCTTCTTCATCCACGGTTACAACAACGACTGGCAGGCCGCGCTGAAGCGTTACCGCAAGCTCCAGCGTGATCTGTTCAACGGCGCGTCGGGACTCGGGCAGTTGATCCTCTTCACCTGGCCTTCCAACGGCAGCACCTCCGGCTACCTGCCGGACCGCGAGGACGCGCGCGCCAGCGGGCCGGACCTGGCGGAGGTCTTCGTGGATTTGCACGACCACCTGACGAAGATGCAGCGCCTGGCCGCGCTGAACGGCGCGGCCCAGGCCTGCCGGGCCAAGATGTCCGTCATCTCGCACAGCATGGGCAACTACGTCTTGCAGAAGGCGCTGGCCGTGGCCTCGCGCCAGCTCAACAACCCGCAGCTCGTCACCCTCATCCACCAGGTCGCGATGGTCGCGGCGGACGTGGACAACGATCTCTTCCAAAAAGATCAGCCGCAGGAGAGCGACGGCTCGCTCATGGCGAACCTCTGCTACCGCCTGGGCGCGCTCTACACTGGGCGCGACGCGGTGCTCGGCGCGTCGGCGGGTTTGAAACATTTCGGCAAACGCCGCCTCGGTCGCAGCGGTCTCGCGGACGCCGGGGCCGTGCATGACAACGTGTTCGATTTGGACGTGACCAATGTGCTGCCGGACAGCGCGAAGGACATTCACTCCGCCGTCTTCCAGCACGACGAGACGCTGGCGCTGCTGGAGCAAATCTTGCGCGGGCGGGATCGCGGGCTGCTCAACCCGGCATGAACTATGAATGCGCTTTTGAACCTCCTACGAAAACTACTGGCCACATTGCGTGACCCGGAGAGTCCCGTGCTGCGCGTGATCTTGAGCGGCGCGGCGGGCGGCGCGCTGGGCGTGATGGCGGGGACGATGCTGGGGGAGATTGCGACGGACTGGTGGAGAATCATCGGGCCTTCGGTGGCGCTGGGGGCGGGCGCGGCGTTCGTCGCAGTGTTTGTGCTGCTGGGCATCAAGACCGAGGACGTGCATCGGTGCTGCGGGGTGGCGTTGCTGGCCGGATTTTTCTGGCAGCCGGTGTTTGCGGCCGGCAAGGACTACTTGAGCAACACGGGCGAGCGCGCGGCCGAGCAGCGGGCCACGAAAGGGAACGAGGAATTGGAACAAGTCCTGGCGAAGCTCGTCAAAACTCCCACCAACGCCGAGCTGGTAGCGGAGGCCGGCGTGCTCGCCCAAAGCCTGACCCGTGAAACGACCGATCTCCGGCGCACCAGCGTGAAGACCCGCGCGCAGTTCAACGTGGCGCAGGCGATTGATGCGCTGGCGGTCCCGGCGGCGAAGCAGCAGCCCGCCGCCGCCAACGCGCTGTTCAACGTGGCGGAGACGGCGATCCGCAACGGCAACCATACCTTGGCCGAGAAAGCCCGCGTGCAGGTGGAACGGGTGCCGGTGTCCGCCAGCAGCGAGTTGCAGGCGCGCAAATTGGAAATCATGAAGGCCCCGGTGGGGCTGCGCTAGGCGGGCGGCTGAATCGGCACGGCCTGCCCGTCCTGCACATTGACCATCACGGCGAAGGTGCTGAACACGTCGGCCCCGGTGTGGGCGTTCACGGCCCAGACTTTGATGCGGCAGGAGGTGCGGCCCACGCTCTCGACTTGGCTGAAGATTTTGATGATGTCGCCGCAGCGCGCCGGGGATTGGAAATCAAACTGGCCGAACAGTTTGGTCACGAAGCGCGCGTCCGGGAAGGCGAGCGAGGCGGCGTTGTAAGCCATGTCGTCGGCCCACTGCATCATGTTGCCGCCGAAGAGCGTGCCGTAGTGGTTCAGGAACTCGTTGCGAATGAGCAGCGTCTTCTCATGGCGCACGGGCGGGAGGACGGGGGTGCTCATGGTTTAATTGGTCTGGCTCAGTGGGTCAGCGCCTGCACCGTGGCTTCCAGGCTCGCGGCGTCGGTCACATTCAGCACCTGCG
>JANNGC010000407.1:0-3605 GCA_031380445.1 Pedosphaera sp. | reverse complement strand
CGCACACCGCAGCCAAGTTCTGGGCGCTCTGGCGCGAGGAAGAGTTCGACGAATCGCATGTCACGACGACGAAGAACCGGCCGCTGCCGGTGGCCGCCGATGGAAATTTTCCAGGACATGGATCGTCAGGCGAAGCTCCGTCCGCAGACGCCGAACCTCACGTTCGCCAACGGACGTTCCTCACAGGAACCCGTCGCCAACACCGTGGCGCGCGGCGATCACTACGAGAACAACGCCGTCAACACCGGCCGCATTCCCGGCACGACGAACTTCGTCGCGAACATTCCGGTGGCGGTCACGGAACAGATCATGGCGCGCGGCCATCAGCGTTACGAAATTTACTGCACGCCCTGTCACGGCTCCCTTGGCGACGGCAAAGGCGTGGTGCAGAAGTTCGGTTACGCCAGCGTCAAGAGCCTGCACGACAAGCTGGTCGTGCCGCAGCCTGACGGCGAAATCTTCAACACCATCACGCACGGCAAGGCCACGATGTGGCCGTACGGCTCGCAAATTTCCGTCGAGGACCGCTGGGCCATCATCGCCTACGTGCGCGCATTGCAACGCGGGCATCTCGGATTGCTGGATGAAGTTCCCGCCGCACAGAAAGCGGGGTTGAAATAACATGGCTTCGCAAAACACATCTTCCCTGTCCGAAACGCTCGACCTGTCGCGCTGGAAAAAGATCCCGACCTACGCGGTCATCGCTGGCGTCGTGTTCCTCATCCTCGGTCTGGTTGTCGAAGGCCGTCACGGCACCGAGACGCTGCTGAAAAACTTCGGCTTCTCGTGGCTGACCGGCTTCATGTTCTTCCTGAGCCTGGCGATGGGCGGCCTGTTCCTGACCATGGCACATCACCTGTTCGATGCGAGTTGGTCGGTGCCGATCCGCCGCTATTGCGAACACCTCGCGTGTCTCGTGCTGCCGCTGGCCGTCCTGTTCATCCCCATCGCGCTGCTGGCGAAGAAAATGTATCCGTGGATGACGATGGTTCCGGACCACGCGCTGCACGCCAAGCACGCGCTGCTCAACACGGACACCTTCTTCAGCTGGTACACGCGCATCCCGCTCTATTTCGTCATCTGGATCGCCCTCGCCTTCCTGCTCCGCAAATACTCCGTGGCGCAGGACAAGGACGGCGCGGCGCACTGGACGTTCAAGATGCGGCGTGCGTCCTACATCGGCATTTTCCTCTTCGCCATCTCGCTGACCTTCGCGGTCATTGACTGGGTCAAGTCGCTCTCGCACCAATGGTATTCCACGATGTATGGCGTGTGCTATTTCGCCGGCAGCGTGTGGCTGACCATTGCCACGGTCTATGTCATCGGCATCGTCCTCAAGCGCACCGGGCCGCTGAAGGACGTGCTCTTCCCGACGCATTTCTACTACATCGGGTCGCTGACCTTCGCGTTCACGGTCTTCTACGCCTACGTCCACTTCTCGCAGTATTTCATTCAGTGGAACGCCAACCTGCCGGAGGAAATTTTCTGGTTCAAGCTGCGCGAAGTCGGCACCTGGTGGTGGGTCGGCATGGTCATCATCTTCGGCCATTTCTTCGTGCCGTTCCTCACGCTGCTGCGCATTGATTTCAAGCTCAAGCTCGTGATCATGCTGCCCGTCGCGATCTGGGCTTGGCTCATGCACTACACCGACATGTGCTACAACATTCTGCCCACGGCGCGTCCCGACAACTTCTCGCTGCACTGGATGGACATCGGCGCGTTCCTGCTCATGGGTGGCGTCCTGGCCACGCTTTACATCCGCTCGCTCGGCACGACGGCGGCCTATCCGCTGCGCGACCCGCGCTTGAAGGAATCTCTCACGTCCCACGAACTGCCGGCTTCGGAAGAAGCGCCGGCCAGCCATTGAGGTGCCTATGGAAAACGTGAACAGCAAAAGCAAATTGACAGTCGCGGTGATCGTGGTGGTCGCCACGTTCCTGCTCATGGCCTTCCTCGTGAACCAGATGATCAGCCTCACGAAGCCCGAGCCGGTCGGCGTGGCCCGCGCCACGGAGCGCACCGTCGAGGGTGGAAGGATTCGCGCGGAAGGCATCGAGAAGGCGAAGGCATGGGGCTACGTGGACGCTCCGCGCGGCATCGTCCGTCTGCCGGTGGAAGACGCCGTGAAACTCACACTGCAAGGCTATCAAAAGCCCGCCGCCTTCAAGGCTGACCTCGCCGCGCGCCTGGAAAAAGCCAGCGTCGCGCCGCCCAAGCCGAAGAACGATTACGAGTAAGCGTCCATGAACGGTTCGACATCCTCATCCGTTTCGACGACGCCCGCGGCTCCCACGCCCGCGTGCATTGATTCGTCCGCCCGCATTCTGCTGCTGCCCATCGTCAGTTCGCTGGTCTGGCTGGTCATCAGTTCGGTGCTCGCGCTCATCACGTCCGTCAAGCTGCACTCTCCAACCGTCCTCGCGGACTCCGCGTGGCTCACCTACGGCCACACCCGTCCGGCGGCGAATGACGCCTTCGTCTATGGCTTCGCGTCGCAGGCTGGACTCGCGGTCGCGCTCTGGATTCTCTGCCGCCTCGGACGCAATACGCTCGTCGGCGCGATCCCCCTCGCCATCGCTTCGATCTTTTGGAATGTCGGCGTGACTGCGGGCACGGTTGGAATTTTGTCCGGCCACACCACGGGCTTCGACTGGCTGGAGTTTCCGAACGCGGGCGCGGCCATCCTGCTCGGCTCGTATCTCGTCTTCGGCGTCTGCGCGCTGTTGAACTTCCGCGCGCGGCAAGCGGGTGAAACTTATCCCTCGCAATGGTACATTCTCGCCGCGCTCTTCTGGTTTCCGTGGCTCTACACCACCGCGCACGCGCTGCTTGTGTGTTTCCCGGTGCGGGGCGTGATGCAACTCGCCGTCAGCGGTTGGTTCACGAACGGCCTGTTCACACTCTGGCTCACGTCGCTCGGACTCGCCGTGCTGCTCTATTTCATCCCGAAAATTTCGCAGGCCCAACTCTTCAGCCGCTCGCTCGCGCTCATCGCGTTCTGGTCGCTGGCCGTGTTCGGCGGCTGGGCGGGATTCTATCGCGGCCTGCCGCTCCCCGCCTGGATGATTAGCGTGGGCGCCGCCGCCAGCGTCGTGCTGCTCGTGCCGATGCTCGCGACGGTGGCGAACCTCTGGCTCGCGATGGGGCAGGGGACGCCCGCGAAATCCGGCCTGCTCGGCTACTTCAAATACTCGCTCATCGCCTTCGCACTCTGCGGCGTGTTCGCCGTCTTCAACGTCTTCATCCCGCAGCTCCGCCTCACGCTCTTCGGTGAAGGTGTCGAGCAACTCTTCCTCTACGGCTTCATCGGCCTCGCGCTGTTCGGGGCGATTCACGACCTCGCGCCGCGCCTGACCGGTCAGGAGAACAGCAAGTTTGTTTGCTGGAGCGCCATGGCCTCCACGTTCGGAATCCTGCTCCTCGCGGCGGCGTTCATCATCGGCGGCATTCTCCAGCAGAAGCGCCTGATTGACGGCTCGGTGCCGTTCCTCGAAGTGATGCTCAAGACCAAGATGTTCATCCGCCTCAGCACGCTCGGCCTGCTCGTGCTGGTCATCGCCAATTTGCTCCTGCTCGCCCGCGTGCTGCTGCTCGTGCGCGCCGCG
>JANNGC010000874.1:0-4402 GCA_031380445.1 Pedosphaera sp. | reverse complement strand
CAATCGTTCGATGGTTTTGATCGCCTGGCCACGGCGACCGATCCACTGGGCAACGTGCAGACCTTCACCTACGACGCGAATGGCAATCTGCTTTCGGAGCGCCTCGACGGGCAGACGAACGACGTGGCGGGCGGCGCGGGCAATCGCCGCCTCTCCTTCACGCGCTACGAATACGACGGGCTGGACCGCACGACGGCGCGGCGCATGTCGTGGTTCGACATCTTCACCGAGGTCAATTTCACCGACGGCGAATCCACCACGACGTGGGCGTACGCGCCGGACGGCGCGCTGCGCCGTGTGACGGACGACAACGGCCATGCCACGCGCTACGGCTACGACGGCCAGGGCCGGCTCACGACCGTGACGGACGCGAAGACGAATCTCACGAGCTACCTCTACGATGCGAACGGCAACGTGTTGCAGGTGAAGCAGGTGGATCGCGCGGACGCGGGCGGCGCTCTCTCGGAGTTCACGCGGAATTTCCAATACGACGAGCTGGATCGTTGCCTCACGGAGTTCGACAACGTGGGCAACACCGAGCACTACGCTTACGACTCGCGCGGCAATCTCGTTCGCCATCTCGACGCGCGGAACGTCCTGCACGGCTGGACGTATGACGGCTTAAACAACGTCGTGATCGCGTCGGGCGATCTGGACGGCGACGGCGAGTTTGAGCCGTTGGCGGATTTTAGTTTGTCGCAGGAGTTCGACGACAACTCGCGCCTCGTGGCCGCGCGCGACGCGAACAGCAACCTCACGCTTTACGCTTACGACGCGCTCGACCGCCACATCGCCACGACCAACGCCGACCGCACCACGCGCAAGCTGATCTGGAGTCCGCGCAGCAATCTCGTCCGCACCGAGGACGCGAACGGCACGGTGGTGAGCAACTCGTTCGACCTGCTCGACCGTTGCGTGCGCCGCGACATCACGCCGGGCGGCGGCGTGTTCCCCACGACGACGTTTGAGCTGTTCGTCTTTGACGGCGCATCGCAACTGGTGCTGGCGAGCAACGATGTTTCGATGCTGGAGTTCAGCCGTGATTCGCTCGGGAACACCCTGCGCGCGAAGCAGGACTGCATCGCCACGGCGGAGGCGTTCGACGGCGTGGGCAACCGTCTCTCGCTCACGTATCCGACGGGCGGCGTGGTGCATTTCACGTACGACGCGCTGGATCAAGTGAGCACCGTGAGCCGCACGGCCAGCGGATTGACGAAATTGCTGACCACGTTTGCCTACGAAGGCCCGGGCCGCGTAGGCCGCATGACCCGCACGAACGGCATCAACACGCGCTTCGCGTGGAACGGCATGAAGAATCCGCCGAATGCCCAGGGCGATTCCGGCTGGGGCCAGGTGAGCAGCGTGAACCATCAGTTCGCGGGCGCGGGCGCGACGATTGATCGCCGCATCGCGGCCTACGATCCGGGCCAGAATAAAATTCTGCGCCAGCAGACGGTGCCGTTTGCGAGCGGCGTGCCGGCGCTGACGACGAACGTGTTCGGCTACGACGCGTTGAACCGCCTGACTTCGTTCGACCGCCGACGCGCCAGCACCATCAGCACGAAATCTCTCGCGCTCGACAAGCAGGGCAACCGCCAGACGGTTTCCTCGAACGGCGTGGTGGAGATTTACACGATGGATGCCGGCGTGCCGGAGCCGGCGGATTTCCAGAGGAACCAGTACACGCTCACGCCCTTCGGCACGCAGCAGCAGGATCACAACGGCAACCTGGTTTCCGTGACCAGCCCGGCGGGCGTCACGTTCTACAGCTACGATTACGCGGATCAACTGGTGCTCGTGCAGCGCACCGGCGCGGGCGGTCTGGAGACGGTGGCGCAGTTCAGTTACGACGCGCTGGGGCGGCGCATCAGCAAGACGGTGTTCCCGCCCTCGCCCGCGCTGCCGGTCACGACCTGTTTCCTGCTCGACCCGGACACCGGCGACATTCTCGAAGAGTGGGACAACGGCGTGACGCGCGTCTTCGCCGTGTGGCCGCACATGCACCAAGTGGGTCACGCGAGAATTTCCCCGGCGGGCGTGACGCACTGGGTGCATACGGACGAGACCGGCACGGCGCTCGCGCTGACGGATGACGCGGGCGCGGTGCTGGAGCGGTATGATTATCGTGAGGCGGGCGAGCCGATGTTCTTCGACGCGGCGGGCGTGCCGATGGTGGATGCGTTCGGCCAGCCGGTCACTTCATCACCGGCGGGAAATCATTTCCTGTTCAACGGCCTGCAATGGGACGGCGAGACCGGCTTATACAAACTCACCAAGGCCGACGCGGGCCGCGCGCTCGATGCGACGATTGGGCGTTGGAAAGCGCCCGAATTGAATTCCCAGTCCGATACCCACTACTTGAATCCCAAGACCGGCAAGCCGCTCACGCACGTCCACGGCGATCCGCATGTGGATCAGAAGGACGGCACGCGCTGGGATTTCGTCACGGGCGGATCGTTCGGGGGCAATCCGTGGTCGGCAGCGGGCGGCAAGAAAGGTTTGAACGCGGTGAACGTGAAGCTGGCGCGGATAGGTGGTGGTGGCGGCCGTGGTGGCGGCTCGAAGGCTCAAGATCACAATTCCAGCCGCTCCAACAAAACCGCGAGCAGCGTTGACCTGGGTGGCGGCGGTGGCGGTGGCGCGGGCGGATTCTCCATCGGCGAGCCGGGCGTGCAAGTCAGCGCACCGCGTGACTCCGCTTCCGGTCTGTCCACTGGCCGGCGTTCCCATATCCAAGGTCATTTTGCCCTCGATCTGAACGGGCAGCGGGATTCGGCCAGCGGTCTGGCGACGGGCCGGCGCATGTCCTCCGCGCCGCGCGATGCCGCGTCCGGTCTCGCCACGGGCCGCCGCTCGTACGCGCCGGGTCATTTCGCCCTCGATCTCGACGGGAAACGGGATTCGGCCAGCGGGCTGTCCACGGGCCGCCGCCTCCATGCTCCGCGCGATGTCGCCTCCGGTCAGGCCACCGGCAAACGCATCTCCTCGCCCCGCGATCCCGCCTCGGGCCTGGCCACGGGCAAACGCATGTCTTCCCCGCGCGACGCGGCCTCCGGTCTGGCGACGGGCCGACGTGCGCCGCGCGATGCCGCGTCCGGTCTGGCCACCGGCCGGCGGACGCGCGCGCCCCGGGACGCGGCCAGCGGTCTGGCCACCGGCCGGCGCCAGTAACTGTTCTGCCAGACAGGGCCGCAGCGGACGGACCAAGTGAAGCGCTCGTGCGGTGGTTGTTAATCGAGGCCAGAATCCCGCTGGCCTGTCGCGCGGCCCGTGCTTATTCTGCGCGCGTGAACATCCGGTTGTCTTTCGAGCAGGAGTTGCGCAACGAGCGCGCGAAATTCATTTCGCGCCGCTGGTTCTTGCAGCAGTGCGGCGTCGGTCTCGGTTCGGTCGCGCTCGGCTCGCTGCTCGGTGCGAATCAGGCGGCGGGCGCGCTGGCGAAAGCCGGAAACGATCCGCTCGCGCCGAAGCAGCCGCACTTCAAACCCAAGGCGAAGCGCGTCATCTACCTCTTCATGGGCGGCGCACCGAGCCAGCTCGATCTCTTCGACTACAAGCCTTCGCTCAAAAAATACAACGGCCAGTCTGTGCCGCCGGAGATTCTCAAGGGCCAGAAGTACGCCTTCATCAAGCCCGACGCCGCGCTCTACGCCAGTGATTTTAAGTTCGCCAAGCACGGCAAGTGCGGCGCGGAAATTTCCGAGGCGCTGCCGCATCTCGCCGAGGTCGTGGACGACATCGCCATCGTGAAGTCCATGAACACGCACGTCTTCAATCACGCGCCCGGCCAGGTGCTGATGCAGACTGGCTCGTCGCAGTTTGGCCGCCCGAGCCTCGGCGCGTGGGCGCTCTATGGACTCGGCACGGAGTCGCAGAATTTGCCGGGCTTCGTCGTCATGAATTCCGCCAGCGGCCTGAGCGGCGGCGCGGCGCTCTACGGCGGCGGGTTTTTGCCGACGATTTATCAGGGCGTGCCGTTTCGCAAAAGCGGCGACCCGGTGCTGTTCCTCTCCAATCCCGCCGGCATCACGGACACGATGCAGCGGCGCACGCTGGATTTGATCAAGGACTTGAACGAGCAGAAGCTGGAGACGATGGGCGACCCGGAGATCGCCACGCGCATCAACTCGTTCGAGATGGCGTTCAAGATGCAGAGCAGCGCGCCGGAACTGATGGATGTGTCGAAGGAATCGCCCGAGACGCTGAAGATGTATGGCGTGGAAGTCGGCAAGCCGAGCTTCGCGATGAACTGCCTGCTCGCGCGCCGGATGATCGAGCGCGGCGTGCGCTTCGTGCAGTTGTTCCACCGCGGTTGGGACCAGCACGTCGCGATCAAGCGGCAGTTGCCCAACCAGTGCCGCGACGTCGATCAGCCGACGGCCGCCCTGCTGCGCGACCTGCG
>JANNGC010000867.1:0-2008 GCA_031380445.1 Pedosphaera sp. | reverse complement strand
TCGAGGAGTATCAGCGCGTGGCCGGCGAATTGCCCGACCCGAGTCGCGTGCCGTCGCTCGTCGATGGCACGGGGCTGGAGGAAGTCCTCTTCGTGCGCGGCAATCACAAGACGCCGGGTGATCCGGTGCCGCGCCGTTTCCTCGAAGCGCTCGGCGGCTCGGCAGACAAAGGCTTTCAGCACGGCAGCGGTCGGCTCGAACTGGCGCGCGCCATGACCGATCCTTCCAATCCGCTCACCGCGCGCGTCGCGGTCAATCGCGTCTGGCTGCATCTCTTTGGCCGCGGCCTCGTGCCGACCCCGGACGACTTCGGCGTGCTGGGCCAGGCGCCGACGCATCCGGAGTTGCTCGACTGGCTGGCGAACTGGTTCCGCACCGAGGGCGGCTGGCAGACGAAGAAGCTCATCAAGCTGCTGGTCACTTCGAGGGCTTATCAGATGTCGAGCCATCCTGGCGATGCGATCGCGGATGAAAAAGATCCGGCGAACCAGCTCTGGCACCGGATGCCCGTGCGCCGTCTCGAAGGCGAGGCCATGCGCGACGCCATCCTCGCGCTCTCCGGTCGGCTGGACCAAACGATGTTCGGTCCGCCCGTGCCAATTCACCTCACGGAATTCATGGAGGGCCGCGGGCGTCCCGACAGCAGCGGCCCGCTCGACGGTGCCGGACGGCGTTCGATCTACATCGAGGTGCGGCGCAACTTCGTCTCGCCGATGATGCGCGCTTTTGACACGCCCGTGCCGCACACCACCATCGGGCGGCGCACGGTCTCGAACGTGCCGGCGCAATCGCTGATCTTGATGAACGACCCGTTCGTCATCGGCCAGGCGCAACTATGGGCTAGGCGCGTCCTCGCGGCGAAGGGCGATTCGCCTGAACAGCGCGTGAAGAACATTTACCTCGCCGTCTTCAGTCGTCCGCCCACGAAATTGGAACTGGCTGAAGCCCTCGCCTTCCTCGACGAACAAGGCGCGAGTCTCGACATCCCCGCCACCGAGCGGCGCACCGACGAAAAAGTCTGGGCCGACTTTTGTCATGTGATGCTGAACGTGAAGGAGTTTGTCTTCGTCCATTGACCCATGTCCCAGTTCGTCAGTAAACCGAATCGCCTGCCATCCTTCACCGCTTTCTGCGCGGCGGGGTTGTTGATTGCGTTGCTTGGCGTGCCGGTTTTCCCGGCGGATGGAGCGACAAAGACTTCCGCAGCCAAGTCCAAGCTTGATGTGCCGCAGCGCGCGATGGCGTTGCTCCATGACCAATGTCTCTCGTGCCATAACGAGGAGAAAACGAAAGGCGGTCTCTCCATGCAGACGCGAGCGGCGCTGCTCAAGGGCGGCGAGGACGGCAAGGTCGTCGTCAGCGGCAAAGCGGACGCGAGCCTTCTGTTCAAGGCGCTGCTGCCGGATGCCGATCCGCACATGCCGCCGAAGAAGCAACTCTCGACGAATCAGATCGAGATTGTCCGGCGCTGGATCGCGGAGGGATTGAAGTGGGACGAAGCGGCGATGCGCGGCGAGAAACCCATGCGCGAAGTGAAGCTCGAATCTTTACCATCGGGCCACGCTCCCTCGCTGGCGGTGGCGCTGGCTCCGGATGGACGATTGCTGGCGATCGGGCGCGGGCAGCGCATCGTGGTTCATGACACGCTGGCGACGAACTTCCCGGTCGTCGCGGACTTTGCAGCGCATCGTGATATCGTGCGGGCGCTGGCGTGGAGTCCGGATGGCCGCACGCTCGCCAGTGGCGCGTTTCGTGAGCTGACCTTGTGGGAGACGAACGGTTTCAAGGCGAGCTGGTCAGTGAGCACCGGATGGGTCGGGCGGGTAACGGCGCTGCGGTTCAGTGCCTACGGTGGGGCGCTGGTCGCGGCCGAGAGCGTCCCGGCCGAGAGCGGTTCGATAAAACTCCTGGCCGTCGATTCGGGCAAGCCCATAGCGGCGTGGCCCGCATGGCGTACGTGCGGATCGGACGGTAGCGCGGTCTGCCGCGTGACCGTGGCCGTGCGGGT
>JANNGC010000853.1:0-9861 GCA_031380445.1 Pedosphaera sp. | reverse complement strand
CTCCGGCGGAATTTGGAGTTTGGAATTTGCGCCGCCCCCCCGGCATAGTCCCGCGCCAATGAAATCCATGACGGGCTACGGCTGGGGTGACGCGGCGCGGGACGGCTTCAAAGTCACCGTGGAACTCAGTTCAGTGAATCGCAAGCAGAGCGAGATTACCATCAACCTGCCGCGCGAACTCGAAGTCCTCGAAGCGCAAATCCGCGACGAGGTGAACAAGCGCGTCGCGCGCGGGCGTGTGACCGCGCGCATCACCTTGCACGCCGGCGAAAAGACCGAGGCCGGCACCGTCCGCATCAACACCGCACGCGCTGCCGCTTACACCAATCAGCTTCGCGCGCTCGCCACGGAACTGAAACTCAGCGGCGACGTGACGCTCGATCATTTGCTCCGCGTCCCCGGCATTTTGGAAACGAACGAGGACGTTCCGGACGCGGAAGATTTCTGGCCCAGTGTCGAGAAGGCCTTGAAGCAGGCGCTCGAAATGCTGGTGGCCATGCGCGAGAAGGAGGGCGCGAACCTGCTCGCCGATCTCGTGCAGCGCATTGACACCATGCGCGAGTCCGCGCGCACCGTGCAAACGCGTTCGCCAGAAGTGCAGGCGCGTTACCGCGAGCAGTTGATGGAGCGCATTCAAAACGCCGGACTCGAAGCCGTGAAGATCGAGGAGGAGCGCGTTTTGAAGGAGGTCATCTTTTTCGCCGACCGCTCGGACATCTCGGAGGAAATCACCCGGCTGCAAAGCCACTTCCAGCAGTTCGATGACTGCGTGAACGCGAAGGAGCCGGTTGGGCGCACGCTGGACTTTCTCGCGCAGGAGATGAACCGGGAGATCAACACCATCGGCTCGAAGGCGAACGACGCGCTGATTTCACGCGAAGTCGTGGTGCTGAAGACGGAGTTGGAGAAATTTCGCGAGCAGGCGATGAACGTGGAGTGAATGACGAATGACGAATGACGAATGGAAAAGGACGACAGCCCGGGCGCAATGTGCTCGCACCTTTCTCGTCGTCTTGTGCGGCGCGCGATGCGTGACGCCTGAAAAACTCTCCGATCCATCCGTCATTCGTCATTCGTCATTCGTCATCTTCCCTCAACGATGAGCTCACAAACTTACCCGTTGCTCTTCGTCATTTCTGCCCCGTCCGGCGGCGGCAAGACGACGCTGTGCGAGAAGCTGCTGGAGACACGGCAGGACATGGCGCGCGCCATCACCTGCACGACGTGCGCGCCGCGGCCAGGTGAGAAGGACGGGAAGGATTATTACTTCCTCGATGCCGGGACATTTTTGAAGCGCGTGCAGGCGGGACATTTTCTCGAACACGCCACGGTCTATGGCAACAGCTACGGCACGCTGCGCGGCGAGGTGCTGGACAAGCTCCGCTCCGGCAAGGACGTGTTGCTGAACATTGACGTGCAAGGTGCGGCCAGCGTGCGCGCGAGCGTGGAAAGCGATGAGGATTTGAAGCGCGCCTACATCTCGGTGTTTCTCACGCCGCCGTCGTCGGAGATTTTGGAAGCGCGGCTGAAGAAGCGCGGGCAGGATTCGCCCGCCGTCATTCAGAAGCGCCTGAGCGTGGCGCGGCAGGAAGTCGCGCAGTGGCGGCACTTCGACTATTTGATCATCAGCACCACCATCGAGGAAGATTTGCGGCGGATGCTGGCCGTGGTGGACGCGGAGAAGATGCGGCAGTGCCGTGCGCAGGCGCCGGATTTTTAAGTAGGACAGGCTTCCAGCCTGTTCAAACCATCTGAAAAAATTGATTGGATGGACAGGCTGGAAGCCTGTCCTACGCGGAGGCAAGACGACGAAATGAACGCAGCGAAAAACATCGTGCTCGGCGTGACCGGCTCCATCGCCGCGCACAAGGCCGTGGACCTCGCGAGCCAGCTCACGAAGGACGGCTTCAGCGTCCACGTCGCCATGACGGCGGATGCGCAGAAATTCATCACCCCGCTGCCGTTCAAGACCATGTCGCGCCATCCGGTCGTGACCGATCTCTACGACGAAGAGGAAGGCTGGAAGCCCGCGCACATTGAACTCGCGGACAATGCTGACCTGCTCCTGATTGCTCCGGCGACCGCGAACTTGATCGCCAAGCTTGCCCACGGCCTGACTGACGACGCACTGACCTGCATCGCGCTGGCCCTGCAGCCAAAGGCAAAAATCCTCATCGCCCCCGCGATGAACGGCAAGATGTGGCAGCACCCCGCCACCCAGCAGAACGTCGCCACGCTCAAGGCGCGCGGCGTGGAATTCATCGGCCCGGACGAAGGGCTGCTCTCCTGCGGCTACGAAGGCGTGGGCCGCCTGATGCCGGTCGAGAAGATCGTGGAGCGTGCGCGGGCCTTGCTGAATTCACCGGGCTGAACCACGCTGCCTCATGCGTTTCCCCCGGAGAACTTTCGAGCAACTGCGGGAACTGCTCCGCCCGCTGCCGCCTGATCCGGCGGACGAACTGTTCCGCCTCCGCTCCGTCGAGCGCGACGTGATCCTGCCGATCAAGGTGCTCTACCTCGGCGTGCTGATTTACTACTTCTACTTCACCTCGTGGTCTTCGGATCAGGCGACCGCGATGCAGATCGCGCAGACGCTGACGGTGAAAGCCTTCGGCCTCTACCTCGCGCTGAACCTCGCGCTCGCGATCTATCTGCTGAAAGCGAAACGCCTTTCGCTGGTCTGGGGGCGGCGGCTGATTTTCGTGATGAGCGTGCTGGACTCGCTGTTCCTCGGCGCGCTCACCGTGATCACGAGCGGGTTCAACAGCGTGCTCTACTGGCTCTTCCCCGGACTCATTATTCGCAACGCCGCCAGCTTTCCCATCGCGCGCGTGCAGGTCATTCTGAACCTCCTGCTGGTCTGCGTGTTCGTCTGCGCGGGCATGGTGAATTCGGCGGTGGACGCGCACGACAACTCGCAACTCCGCGAAGAGCTGCGCAAAGGAACGGTGAGCCGAACCGAGGCCGATCCTGAAGCCGAACCGGTGGTGCTGCGGGTCGCGGTGCTGTTGCTGATGATGGGCGCTTGCTGGGGCTTGCAACTGCTCTTCAGCAAGGCGCGCGCGGCGGAGGAGGAAGCGCGCGAGTTCGTGGCGCGGCAGGAACAGTTGCGCGCGGCGGGCCGGCTCGCGGCGGAAATCGCGCACCAGATCAAGAACCCGCTCGGCATCATCAACAACGCGGCTTTCGTCCTCCAGCGCAGCGTGGCCGCGAACAAGCCTGTGCCGCTTCAGCAGCTCGACATCATCCGCGAGGAGGTCGCGCGCTCCGACCGCATCATCACCGAGCTGATGGGCTACGCGCAGCTCGCCGAGGGCACGGTCGAGCGCCTGAACGTGACGGCGGAACTGAACCGCGCCATCAACGACGTCTTCCCCTCCGGCATGTATCGCACCATTCAAATCACGACGAACTACGACGAGCCATTGCCCGCGCTGCTCATGCAGCGAAAACATTTCTCTGAGATCGTCGTGAACCTTCTGCAAAACGCGCGCGAAGTTCTCGCCAACGGCGGGCAGATTGAAGTCAGCGCCGAGTCGCGCGACGACATCGTGTTCATTACCATCAGCGACAACGGCCCGGGCATTCCGCCGGATCAAACGGAGAAGATTTTCTCGCCCTACTTCAGCACCAAGGAAAAGGGGACCGGCCTCGGCCTCGCCATCGTGCGGCACAACGCGGAGATTTACGCCGGCAGCGTCAGCGTGGAATCGAAGCTTGGACAGGGCGCGCGCTTCCTCCTACAGTTGCCCACCCGGACGTTCATGAAAATTCGACAATGAGTGCGCCTTTGCCTCCCCTGCTCGTCGTAGATGACGAGCACAACATGCGCCTTTCACTCCGCTCCATCCTGGGCGAGGAAGGCTACGTCGTGAAGGCCGCCGAGTCCGCCGAAGAGGCGCTCAAGCTGCTGGAACGCGAGAAATTTTTCATGGCCATCACCGACTTCCGCATGGGTGGGATGAACGGCGGCGAATTCCTCACGCGCTGCCGCGAACGCTGGCCCGCCATGCCGGTGCTGATGATCACCGCGCACGCCACGCCCAAACTCGCCGCCGAAGCGATCAAGGCCGGCGCGTTCGACTACCTGCCCAAGCCCTGCGAGCCGGAGGAATTGATCAACGCCGTGGCGCGCTGCGCCGAGCGGCATCGGCTGCTTCAGGAGAACGCCGCGCTGCGCGCCAATCGTCGCGAGGTCAACCAGCTTGAGGACATCATCGGGGACTCGCCGCGCGTGCGGGAATTGCGCGAACTCATCCGCACCGTCGCGCCGTCGCACGCCACCGTTTTGATTCTCGGCGAGAGCGGCACGGGCAAGGAACTGGTCGCGGGCGCGGTGCATTCGTTGAGCGACCGGCGCAGCGCGCCTTACGTGCGGATTAATTGCGCGGCCATTCCTGAAACGCTGTTGGAGAGCGAACTGTTCGGCCACGAGAAAGGCGCGTTCACCGGCGCGATCAAACAAAAAGCCGGGCGCGTCGAAGAGGCGGACGGCAGCACGATTTTCCTCGATGAGATTGGCGACATGAGCCGCCCGTTGCAGGCCAAGCTGCTGCGCTTTCTCGAAGACGGCAGCTTCACGCGCGTGGGTGGCAACGACGAGTTGCGCGTCAACGTGCGGCTGCTCGCGGCGACGAACCGCGACATCGTGGAGGCGATTCGCGAGCATCAGTTCCGCGAGGATTTGTTCCACCGCCTGAACGTGATGCAGTTTCGCCCGCCGCCCTTGCGCGAGCGCGGGACGGACGTGGTGCTGCTCGCGGAACATTTCCTCCGTCACTTCAACACCACGATGCGGAAGCAGATCAAGACGCTCTCGGCGGCGGCGAAGCAGAAGCTCCTCGCGCATCACTGGCCGGGGAACGTGCGCGAGTTGCGGAACGTCATTGAGCGCGCGGTCATTCTCGAAACCACTGCCGAGATTCAGGCGCGCAACCTGCCCGACTTTTTGATCGAGAGCAGTTTGCGCAAGGCGGAGTCGCCGCATTCCACCGTCGGCCAGTCGCTCGACGACGCGATGGCGCACTTCGAGCGCGAATTGATCCAGCAGACGTTGGAACAAAACCGTTTCAGCGTCAGCCGCGCCGCCGATCAGTTGAAGCTCACGCGCCACGCGCTGCGCTACCGGATGCAGCGCCTGAACATCAACACCCCCGCCGGCACGGAAGAGGAGCCGTCGCAACCGGCATGAAGATGCTTGGAGAATTTATTGTCGCGGCGGCTTTCGAGGAGCAAGTCAAGCGCGCCACGCAAGGCCATCTCGACACGCGCGACTTGCTCATCGGCCTGACCATCGCGCTGGCCGTGGGAGCAGGCATCGTGCTGTGGATTTATTTCCGCTCGCGGATGAAGAGCGACGATCAGGATCGCGAACGTCTCTCGCAAATGACGCGCGGTCACAGCGGCGGCAAAAGTCGCGAGAAAAAGAACGACGAGGGCGAAAAGAAAAGCACCACCACCGTCACGGAAGACGGACTGCATCGCCGTCGCAAACGCCGTCGCCGTCGCGATCATCGCCAACGGAACCCGTCGCTTTCCGAAACCGGCGGCTTGCCTCCGCCGCGTCCCGATGATCAACTGCCGAAGTACTGATGCAGGAAAGCCGCAACATCACCAAGAAGAGCGCGAGCAATCTCGCGCTCGCTTTCATTCTGCTGCCGAAAGCCAAGCGCGACGGCATGTCCGCGCTCTACGCCTTCTGCCGCGAGGTGGATGACGTGGCGGACGAGGAGTCCGTGCCGGTGGCCGAACGCCGTGTGCAACTCGCTGCGTGG
Source organism: Pedosphaera sp. (assembly GCA_031380445.1). Lineage (GTDB taxonomy): Bacteria > Verrucomicrobiota > Verrucomicrobiia > Limisphaerales > SIBH01 > JANNGC01. The sequence goes on along the minus strand of JANNGC010000853.1, from coordinate 4,087 downwards.
CGCGAGGATGTGCGGTGCGCGTGTGATGGAGGTGCGCCGCAATTCGCCGTGAACCGTGAATTGCAAACCGTCATCCGCGCGCACCCCGGACTTTCCTTCGCGCTCTTTGACGATCTGATTCGCGGCGTGGAGATGGACCTCGACATCCAGCGCTACCGGACGCACGCCGAGTTGGAGCAATACTGCTATCGCGTCGCGTCCGTCGTCGGTCTGTTGAGCATCGAGATTTTCGGCTACACGAATCCGCGCACGCGCGAATACGCCGTGCATCTCGGTCAGGCGTTGCAACTCACGAACATCCTGCGCGACGTGAAGACGGACGCGGAACGCGGGCGTATTTACCTGCCGCTGGACGAACTGGCGCGCTTCCGCGTGACCGAGGAGGAAATCTTGCGTGGCGAATACTCTCCGCGCTTCCGCGAACTCGCTACCAGCGTCGCCGCGCGCGCGAAAAATTTCTACCGCCTCGCTCGCGAAACGCTGCCGCGCGAAGACCGCCGCGCGATGGCTGCCGCCGAGCTGATGGGTTCCGTCTATTGGCGGCTGCTGGAAAAATTGGAGGCGCGCGAGTTCAACGTCTTCGGTCCCGAGCCCACGCGTGTGAGCAAGCCGCAGAAAATTCTCCTCATCGCCCGCACCTGGCTGCGCCTCGCCTCCGGCAACGTCGTGCCGAACTACGGCACGCCCTGAGACGCCCGCACTCGTAGCTACCGGGCCGCGCGTTCCAGAACTTCGGCCAGCCGTTCTGCGGCCAGCGCGCTGTTCTTCCCGAGACGAATCAAAGCGGGAATTTTCTGCGGCGCTTTCAGAACCGCCAGCGCGAGCTTGAAGGGACTCAGCTTCTCTTCCGCCGTCATCAGTGCGTTGAAGTCGAGCGGCAGGTCTTCGTGCGCCGTGTCCGAGATGGCGCGCACCGTCACGCACTCCACGCCTGCTTCACGGCACACGTTGGCGATGATCGCGGATTCCATCTCCACCACATCTGCACCGGTCTGGATGCGCAGCGTGGACTTCTCTGCGACCGTGACCGCCACGCGTGACGCGCAATGGAACGCCACGGGCTTCGCACCAGCCACGGGAGCTTCACGCAGGCAGACCACATCACCGATGACGAGTTCAGGATTCAACGCGCCGGCGAAACCGCAGGTGAACACTCGGGCGGGGCGGAGTTCTCGCAACGCTTCACGCACCGCGCGCTCGGCATTCCGCGCGCCCATGCCGGTGATTGAGACGCGCACATCAGCTCGCCCGCGCAGGAGTTTTTGGAACGCTTTCGCTTCCTGCGGCACCGCGAAGCAGACGAGCGTCATGAGCGTGAGGAGGATGGAGCGCGGCCTTCAGGCCGCTTCAATGCCCGCTTTGGAGAAAGGCTCTGGCTCATTTGAAAATTACTGGGTGGCGAACGGCGAAGGGGCCTAAGGGCCGCGCTCCGGGAATTCGCCTTGCACTCACTTGATTCCCGCCAGCCGCTCTTTCCACACCTGGTAGAGTTTCACCGTCGCCACCACGTCGCGCAGGCAGTATTCGGAAATCTCGCGATGTCGGCCTTCCTCCGCCAGCCGCTTCACGTCCATGCCGGAGACGCCGTGGCTCTTCGGCGACTCGATGCCGAAGGCCTTGCAGTAAAAATCCAGATTGAACTTCCGCGCCGCGCCGTCGCGACCGCTCACGTTGTAGAACGTCAGTTGCTCCGCAAGATCGCAGTGCGGATCGGTGGCGAAGCGGTAGCCAAGCCAGTCCTTGCGCGAGATGGGCACGTTGAGTTGCGCCGATCGCAGGTAAAGAAACGGCACGTCGAAACCACGTCCGTTGAAGGTGGCAATCTTGTCGTAGTGCTTCGCGATGTCCCAGAACTGCGTGAGCATCTCGGCCTCGTCCACACACGGCACGAACTGCACCGCGCCGCCATCAACTGCATCTTCCTCGAAGTCCTCCGCCACGAACAGCACCTGCCCGCGCAGGCTCTCGACGTTCAGCATCGCGATGCAGGTCACGCGCGCGGTGAACGGATAGAGGCTGAACATCTGCGTGAGTTCCGCGCGTTTCTTTTCGCGCGCCGCCACGTCTTCGAGGCGCTCGGCTTCGCGGAAAAGATACTCCTGCTGCACTTCGTCGAAGGTTTCGGGCGGCAGACCGGCGGTTTCGATGTCGAATACGAGCGTGGGCATAGGGATAAAAAAAACAGGATGGCGACTTTGGTCGCCATCCTGGTTGAGGTGAAAGGTTACTTCTTCTTTTTAGCTGCGGGCTTTTTTGCCGGTGCTGCTTTTTTCTTAGCTGCCATGTGCGCTCACCCCCAATCCATGAAATGTGAAATTCATGGGCCAGTTTTGTAGTGAGAACATTGTGCGGTGGAAAGAAATTTCCGTCGCAAAGTTTCCATGCGTGATCCCGATCGTACGCGGGAAAAATTCCAAAGAGCAAAATTCAAAACGGATTTTGCGATGCGCGCGCAAATTTTTCCGGACAAAAAAGTTCTGCCGCAGATTCAAAAATGCCACGGATAAATTTTTCATCTGCGGCTTCTCTGAATCTACGGGAGGACATCTGCGTGCGAAGCGGAGGGAAAACTTTCACTGTTTGGAAAGTGTCCGGCGCTCTGCGGCGCTCCTTTCCCCTCACCCCAGAGGAGAGGGAGCAAGTCAGCTCGCGCCACTGATCACGAGCGTGTTCGCATGGATGAAGACTGAATGCCGTTCCCCCTCTCCCTCAGGGTGAGGGCCGGGGTGAGGGTGAAACGTGCGAGTATCGAGACGCGTGTCATTGAGTGACACGCCAGGAGCGCGGCCTTTAGGCCGCTTCAACGCACGAAGCTCGGACAGGTTTGAACATTCCGACACCGCGGGTTGGCTAATGTTGAAGCGCCATAAAGGCCGCGCTCCAACACGCTCGGGCGAATTGGCGCCGCGCCGATTTGGAAATCGGCGCTCCGCGCTCACGCGCCGAACTTGTCGAACATCTTCGCGTTCGCCTGCATCAGGCGGATCAAAAACTTCGCGTCAAACACGCCGAGCGAGCCGCTGTTCGCGCCCGTCTCCGTGAAGCGTTCGAGCTTGTCCGAGCCGCTGCACGCCGAGTGCAACAGCACCGGCTGCGGATGCCACGAATGGCCTTTCATCGGCACCGGCGTGGAGTGATCGCCGGTGATGGCCAGCACGTCCGGCATCTTCGAGAGCAGGATGGGCAGCGCGGCGTCGAGTTCTTCAATGGCTTTTTTCTTCATCTCGAAGTTGCCGTCCTCGCCGTACTTGTCGGTGTATTTGAAGTGGATGAAGAAGTAATCGTACTTGCCGTGCTCCTTCACGTAGCACTCGAACTGCTCGCGAATCGTCTGCGGCCCTTCGATCTTCGCCATGCCCACGAGTTGCGCGAGCCCCTTGTACATCGGATACACCGCGATGGCGGCAGGCAGCAGTTTGTAACGCTCCTCGAACATGGGAATGTTCGGCTGATGCGCGATGCCGCGCATGAGAAAACCGTTCGCCGGCTTCTGCGCCTTCAAAAGCGGCAGCGCGACCTTGTAGAAATCCGCGATCAACTTCGCCGCCTTCTTCTGTTTCGCGGACTTCGCGTTCGTCGGCTTCACCGTCGGGATGGGCAGCCCTTCGCGGTTCGGATCGGAATCCGTCAGCGGCCCTTCCAGGCCCGCGCCGCGGAAGATGACCACGAAGCGATGCTCCTTACCGGGCTTGATGATGACCTGCGTGCCGCCGATTTTCTTAATCTTCTTCGTGAGCAGCGCGCACAGCTCCTCGCACTTCTCCGTGGGGATGCGGCCGGCGCGGCGGTCGGTCACGATGCCCTTCGCGTCCAGCGTGCAGAAGTTCGCGCGCGCGGCCACGTCGCCGCCTTTCAATTCCAGCCCGAGGCCCAGCGCCTCGATCACGCCACGACCGACTTCAAACTCCAGCGGGTCATAGCCGAAGAGACCGAGATGCCCCGGGCCGCTGCCGGGTGTGATGCCCGGCGCCACGGGAATCATCCGCCCCTGCGCCGAGTCCTTGCTCAACGCGTCGAGGTTCGGCGTCTTCGCGGCTTCGAGCGGGGTGAGGTAGCCGTTGGCCTTGGTGGCGATGTCGCCGAGACC
>JANNGC010000841.1:0-3449 GCA_031380445.1 Pedosphaera sp. | reverse complement strand
GGGCCTCGGCAGCAGCACCCTGCTGGTTGGCGATGCTACTAGCACCATTTTTAGCGGTTCCATCCGGGATGTTGCCAACGCAGGCGCGAGCGGATCGGCGAGCACCGGCGGTCGCGTTTCCAAAACCGGTGCTGGGACTTTGACTTTTAGGGGGACGAACACCTTCACCGGCAGCATCACTCAGAACGTCGGCGGCATCGTGGTCGCTTCCAACGCCGTCCTTTGCGGACCGACTGCGGACATCGTTGTGAACGGTGGAACGCTCACCATGAGCAATGCAGCCCAAACGATTCTCTCTCTTTCTGGGGCTGGCAGCGGTGGAACCGTGGATCTCACCACTGGCCACACGCTCTCCGTCAATCCAAGCAGCGGCACGAGAATTTACGCCGGAGCGATCACCGGCCCCGGGCAACTTATTAAGTCCGGTGCGGGTACGACTGGTCTTTCTGGTAACAGCACCTATGACGGCACAACGTTTGTGAACGCCGGCAAGTTGCTGGTGATTCTTTCCCCCACCGCTCTAGGCAGCGCTAATGGCGGAACTGAAGTCGCCGCCGGCGCAGAACTGCTCTTTGAAGGTGCGACCAACATTATTACGATCAACGAGCCGTTGAAGATTGCGGGTCCGGGTGCCGGGGATGGGGGTGCTATCACGGTGCAAGGCAGCGCAGTTGTGACTATCGGCGGCCCGGTCACACTCACAGGAGATGCCTCCAATACCGTTTCCGGTGCTTCCACCGTCGCGTTCACCAGCCCTAACTCCTTCACGTCTCTCGCGAATCAAAGCCTGACGTTGCTCGGTGGCTCCGGTGCGGGCGCGGGCGGTTCCATCTTTGGCAGCATTTCGCTCGGCTCGGGAAGTTTGACCAAGACGCAAGGCGGGCGCTGGGTTCTCTACGGCTCGAACAATTACAGCGGAATCACCTACGTCGGGGCTGGCACGCTTCAGGTCAACAACACCAACGGCTCTGGCACTGGCTCGGGCACCGTCTTTGTCACGAATGCAGCGTTGCTCAACGGCACCGGCACCATCAGCGGCCCCGTCATCATTGCCAGCGCGGCCACCCTCGCCCCCGGCACCTCCATCGGCACGCTCACGCTCGGCAGTTCGCCGGTGCTCGGCGGCATTCTCGCGGCGGAGATTAACAAGACCGGCGTCACGCTCACGGGCGACAAGCTCGTCGTCGGCGCGGCGCTCGCCTACGGCGGCACGCTCACCGTCACGACGAGCGGCGACGCGTTGACCGGCGGCGAAGTCTTCGACCTGTTCGACGCGAGCGGATTCAGCGGCGCGTTCACCGTCACGAATCTGCCCGCGCTCGGCGCAGGGTTGAACTGGTGGCTCGGCACGTTGACCACGGACGGTTCCATCACCGTGAACCGCGCGCCGACCGCGAACACCGCGAACATTTCCCGCGCGCCCGGCCTGAGCGCGAAGATCAAAATCGCCGACCTGATGACCGCTTCGACCAGCGACCTGGATGGCGACGCGCGCACTTTCCAATCCGTGGGCACGCCCACCAACGGCACCGGCACCGCGAGCAGCGACGCCACTTACATTTATTACGACAACGCCAACGCCTTGAACGACACCTTCACCTACACCATCAAGGACACGCGCGGCGGCGTGACCACCGGCACCATCAGCGTGAACGTCTCCGCCGCGCCGAGCGGCAGCGCGCAGACCGTCAACACCTCCGGCGGCGGGCCGGTGACGGTGAAGTTCCAAGGCATCGTGGGCTACCACTACGACATCGAGCGTTCGGAGGATTTGATGATCTGGACGACGGTGGCGAGCGACGTGATCGCGAACGGCACCGGCGCGTTCCAAGTCGTGGACAACTCGCCGCCGCCCGTGAGCGCCTACTACCGCAGCAAGCAGCATTGAGGAAAAAGCTGAAAAGCTGAAAGGGGGAAGGGCTGAAAGGGGGAAGGGCTGAAAGGGGGAAGGCGACGGAGCGCGGACTTTCCAGTCCGCAGCAACGTGCTCCAGACGAGGGCGTAAAACCCCGTCCGCACCTTTCTCCGCTTCACGTTGCTGCGGGTTGAAAAACCCGCGCTCCGGTGCAGAAGCGCGGTGAGCGCTGCGAAAGTTGCGCGCTGACTTTTTTGCAAGCCAGCGCGCGAGGCGTTCAGTAAGGTTTTTTCCATGCCACGCGCTGCTGTGAAAGCCCTCGGTCTGATCGTGCTGCTCAGCACGGCGTTCCCCGCCCCGGGCTTCGCCGCGAAGGTGCTGCTGGAGGAGGATTACAACCAGTGGAAGCAGGCGCTCGGGACGAACCGCGCCACGGGCGTCGAGAACATCACCGCGCTCCCCGGCTTCAAGGTGGAACTTCTCCGCTCGGCCCAGACGAACGAAGGCTCGTGGGTGGCGATGGCGTTTGATCCGCAAGGGCGTGTCGTCATCGCGCGCGAGGATCGCGGGCTGTTGCGGATGACGCTGGCGACGAATCGTCCGGCCGTCGCGCGCGTGGAGACGATCAACACCAATCTGCTCGAATGTCGCGGGCTGCTCTTCGCCTACGACGCGCTCTACGCGAACGCGAACAACTCGAAGGCGCTGGTGCGTTTGCGCGACACGGATGGCGACGATCAGTTCGACGAACTCAAGGTGTTGCGCCACACGCCGGGCGGCGTCGGTCACGGACGCAATCAGCTCGCGCTCGGGCCGGACGGATTCATCTACAGCATTCACGGCGACGACGTGGGGCTGCCGACAAACGGCGTGTCGGCGAGTGCGCCGCTGCGACATTACGCGGAGGATCGGTTGCTGCCGTGCGCATGGGACAAGCATTTGTTCAACGCCAGTGCTTCGATGCCGTATGGGCATCTCATCCGCACGGATCGCGACGGCGTGTTGTGGGAAGTGATGGCGGGCGGATTGCGGAATCCGTTCGGCCTCGATTTCAACGCGGCAGGCGATGTGTTCACGTTCGACGCGGACATGGAATGGGACGTGGGCCTCTCGTGGTATCACCCGACGCGCGTGCTGCATCTGGTGCCGGGCGGCGATTACGGCTGGCGGCGCGGCACGGGCGTGCTGCCGGTGTGGTCGCCGGACACGCTGCCGAGCGCGGTGGACATCGGCGTGAGTTCGCCGACGGCGATCAAGTTCGGCACGCGCAGCCACTGGCCGGAGCCGTGGCGCAGCGCGCTGTTCATCCAGGACTGGTCGTATGGAAAAATCCTCGCCGTGCATTTGGAGAAGCGGGGCGCGAGCTACGCCGGGCGCAGCGAGGAATTTCTGAAAGGTCGTCCGTTGAACGTGACGGGACTGGAGTTCGGCCCCGACGGCGCGATGTATTTCACGACGGGCGGCAGGAGAACGCAGAGCGGCTTGTATCGGGTGACGTGGGCTGGAGCGGGGGCTTGGAGAAAACGGGGCGCGGGGGGGGGTAAACGGCCAGTTGGTTGTGGGGGCCCGGGGGGGGGGGGGCGGGCTAGGGGGG
>JANNGC010000838.1:0-4541 GCA_031380445.1 Pedosphaera sp. | reverse complement strand
GCGTAGCTGCCACTGCAACCACGCGGTCGCGACCTTGGCGAATTCGCCGCCGTGTGGCTTGCGATACGTGCCGCCGTGTCCGACATCCAGATTCGCCGCGAATATCGGCACATGGTTGATGCGCCGGACGTCGTCCATTCCGTTTTTGTAGGCGATGTCCTTTTCGCCACCGAGAACGTAGAGGGTCGGCGTGCGCAACTTGGCCAGATGTTCCTTCGGCAGCTTGGGCATTCCACCCCGGCCCGCGCCGGGATCCGGCAGTATCCCGCTGTTGAAAATCATCGCGGTCGCAATCCGCGCATCTGGCGCGACCTCGAGGGCCTGCAATCCTCCGCAGGACATTCCCGCCACGGCGATCTTGTTCGTGTCGAGCTTGCCATAGTATTGGCTCGCCTTGTCATTGTTCTGCGCGACGGCCCAGTTGATCGCGTCCACCAGCAGGGGCGACTTCGTCGGGCCGCCCGCGCCACCGCGTTGCCCCTCGGCGGGCATCGGCCCGATGGCAATGACAAGAAAGCCGTGCGACGCCACCTCGGAGAGAAAGTTCACATGTTCCCACGGAGAATTGGCGCACGCCCCGTTGCCCCATACGACGATGGGCAACTTGACCTTGCCGCCCAGCGCGCCGAGGTCATTCGGCCGAAACACCGTGTGCGTCGGCAGCGACTCATCGGACGCCATCAATGCCTTGTAGGGGCCGGTGCCACCATCTTCCACGGTGCGGCTCGCCGTTTCCTTAGATGCAAGCGGCCTTTTCTCGGCGACACCGTTCTGCGCGAACGCGACGAGTGGGATCAGTCCCACCGCAGCAATCATGAACGAGGAGCGAAGCTGAATCATAGGTTGGTGGTGTAAACGTGTGTGCGCATTCATCGTCCGAGCGCGACCGGATCGGGTTGTGGTTTGCCGGCAGAATGCAGTGCGCGGATTTCGTCGGCGGCCAAGGCGCGGCGGAACAGGCAGAACTCATCCATCGCGCCGCCGAAATTTCGGATCATGAAAGGATCGTTCTTGGGAAATCCCTGGGCGTTCCAATTGCCCAACTCAGCCACGCCGATGCGGAAGGGCGGCTTGATCGTCAGCGACTCTTCACTCAGCGAAACGCCATTGAGGTAATGGTCAACCTGCTTCGCTCCTCCGTCGATCACCACAGCCAGATGCATCCACAGGCCGAACTGATCGAGGCTCAACACGGGCGGACTGTGGCAAATCTGGTAGCGGCCTTGTTCGGAACCAATCACGGTCAAAGCCAGCACGCCATCCTGGCGAATGGACCAGTGAACCGTCCCGGCCTCGAAACCGTCGCTCATGAAGAGGGAATTGATCTGACGATCCAGACCCTGCACGCGCACCCAGGCGGCGAGCGTCAGCGACTCGTATTCGCCCGGTACGCTCAGGCGCACGCGATCACTGACGTTGCGAAATTCCAGCGCCCGCTTGTCCGGCCAGCGGCCCTCGACCCATTGACAGCCGACGATGGTCGCGTCCGGCGCGGTGTCCTTCCGGCGGCTTGTGTTGGGCAGCCGCCAGTCCGCCAGGTCCGTTTGTTCAAAATCGAAATGCACGAGCAGGGACGGATCCTCGTCGAGCCGGCTGCTGGCCGCGCGCCATTGTTCGTGTCGTAGCACCGCCGCGTCCGATGACTTCAGTTGCAAGTCGAACAGCGACGCGAAGGCTGCGGGATTGGCGGCGATGAGTTGTGGCGGACGCGAGTCTTCCGTCACTGCGCCAGCGCCCTCCTGCAAATTCTGTCTGGCCGTGCTAGCGGTCGGCTGGAACTCCACGCTGCCCGTGAACACATGCAGTTCCGTCCGGTGCTCCTTCACGTCGAGGCCGAACGCCGTGCCCAGATCCGTCACGTTCATGCGCGGAGTGCTGACGCGGAATCCTTTCGCCTGCGGCGGCACTTCGGCGATGAGCCGACCGCTTTGGCAGAAGGCTTCGCCCGGAGAAATGAGTTGGAGTTCAACCGGCCCTTCGATCACGACGCGCGCGCCGCTGTAGAAGACGATTTGCGCCAAACCTGATTTGAGCCGCAGCCAGCCCGGCTCCAGTGGCGAGCCCAATCGCGGAGATTCACGGCCCGGATCCCACTGCGCGTCCGCCACGCGGTCCAGCATCGCGACCGCTATGCTCGTTGCGCCCTGGCGATCGCTCGGGTGCGACACTCGCACCATCCACCATCCGGCAGCGAGCAGGGCAACGCAGGCGGCGAGGGCCAGCGCCCATTTGAACGCGGGCCGATGGACGTCCGCGCGCGAAGGGAGAGACAGGATTTTCTTCGCGCCATCAGACATGGCTTCGGTTCCGAAGGAAGCAAACAGGTCCGGCTCCGAAGCCAGCCGCGCATGCAGCTCCGCGCGGAAAAGGTATTCATCGCGTGCCGCTGCGTTGGCGCGCAGCAGTTCATTCAACGCCCGCATCTGCTCACTGCTACCCAAACCGTGGCAGACCGCAGCAACCGCCTCGTCGAATTCACGCGATGGAAAATCGTTCTTCATGCCGTCGCCTCCTCCTGCCGGGCTGCCGTTTCCACGCAGCTTTGCAGCGTGTGGCGAATCCGTTGCAGCATCTTGTAAGTCGCCTCGACGCTTCGCCCTGACTCCCCGGCCAGCGCCTCGATGCCCGTGCGCCGGTAGTAGTAGCCCTCGACCAGATCGCGTTGTTCTCCCGGCAATTTACCCAGACATCCGTCGAGGCGGGCGAGCCGGCGCTCGAACTCGGGCTTCAACTCCTCCCGGCGCTGCGCCAGTTCCTCGGCCAATCCCTTGTCCAGCAACGCCTGCCAGCGCTGACGGCGCTCAATCCACTGCCGGGCCTTGTTCAACGCGAACCGACAGGCCCACGGCGTGAACGGTTGATTCGGATCATACGCGTCGAACTTTTCCCAGAGCGCCAGCGCGGTCTGTTGCACGATGTCCTCCGCGTCCGCCACGTTCGGCACCAGCACGGCCACATAGCGAAAGATCTCCCGCTCGCTGCGCAGGAACAGCGAAAGAAATCGTTGCTGCGCGGCGCTCTTGTCTTCGGAACGTCGCTCTGAGTCTGGTGACATGGGTCAGGCTGTAACACTACTTCCGGCCAGCCGTGAATTTTGGACAAACAAAATGAGCAACTGGTTACGACTGATGTTGGCCCTGTTTTCTGAGCGGGTCGCTTCGATCCTCGGCGGGCCTCTGAAGGATGGCCGGAGGCCAACGGCACTGTACCGAAAGGGGGCCACGCTCAATGCCTCACGGGCCCAGCAAGCCGACCGCAGGCCGGAAGCAGGGATGAGGTTCAACAAAACGCGCCGTGCGGCTGGAGAATCTCGCCGCCCCGCAGTTGAGCGATTGGGGCCGGCGCGTTACTGCACTTTGTAGAGTTTGGTTTCACTTCCCAGCTCCATCAATGCACCCTCCCGCGTCACGGACTTCACAGTCACGCCCTGCACTTGGTCGCCCACGCCGAAGGCTTCGCCATTAATCAGCACCACCGGCTGATCGCCGACCATGATGCAGCCCTGGATTTTCAGGGCGGGAAATTTCACGGGCGCGTTCGTGACCGTGGGCGGGGCCGCTTTCACCACCACCGGCGGCACAGGACGGGCGGGCGGAGGCGGCGCGACGGCGGCTTCCTTCGTCCGCAACGGCTGGATGAACAGCGCGATGCCTGCGCCGGCCAGCAGCATGGCGCCCCAAAACGGCCGGCCCAGTTTGAAGGACAGGCTCTGCCGGGTTTCCTCGTCGGTCTCAGGATGAGCGCGCCGATGGAACATCCCCGTCAGCCCCACGGTCGCGCCGCACGCGGCGAGCACCGCCGCGATCACGCCGCGCCAGCCGTCGAGCGCGGGGAAGGCCCGCAACAGTTCCGCCGCCACAATGCAAAACGCGCCGGCCACGCCGAGCGCCACACCGAGAATCGTCCAGATCATACGTCCGTCCTATTCCGCCCGGAATGTTCAGGCCCGCCGGGCGGCCCGGGCTGCCGCCTGATGTTTGCCGTTGCTCCTCCGTTTGGAAATGCCAGCCGCCCATGTCCCCTTGCAGGGACCTAAAAACAGGGATGAAAATCCCCAAGGCGCTGTTTCCAGCCGGAAGTAAGGAGCCCACGATCGCACTTCAATGACCGGGGGTGAAGTGCCGCCACTACGCGCAGATCGCCCGCGCATGGCAAGACAAATGACCGGCGGAGAATTGGACAGGCGCGCGGAGTTTGCGGCAAGTTCCGCCCATGCGAGTTCTCATTCCCACGGTCACGGCGGGCGCGGGTCATCTCCAGGCCGCCGCCGCGCTCGAAGAGGCGTGGCGCGCGTTGCGACCCGGCGATGAAGTGCGCCGCGTGGACGTGCTCGATTACACGCCGCGCTGGTATCGGAAGATTTACGTGAAGGGTTATCTCAAGCTCATCGAACACGCGCCGGATCTTTACGCGATGATGTTTAAGAAGACGGACAATCCTGCGCGCATCAAAGAACTGACGAAGTTCCGCCGCCGCTCGTCAGGCGTGATGGCGAAGTCCTTTGTGAAAGAAGTCGTGGAGTTCGCGCCCGACGTGATTCT
>JANNGC010000823.1:0-6229 GCA_031380445.1 Pedosphaera sp. | reverse complement strand
ATCTCGGAACGAAAATCCGTGGCTTGAATCGCGCGGGCTCGGCGGTCCGCGCTCCGATGTGAACGAAAGCTGGAGTTCACCGCCCCGTTCCCTTACATCCGCGCCATGTCTGACCTGAAACTCTCGACGCTCGCGGTCGTGCTCGGCCTGTTCGTCGCCTTGCCGAGCCTGCTGGGCCTGCTCAAGCCCAAGGCCTTCGCCGAGGTGGCGCGCAAGTTTTCGCGCAACACCTTCGCCGGCTACGCGCTCGTGCTGCTCGGCACGGTCTGGTTTCTCTACTACGTCCAGCAGGAGAACGTCTCCGACTTCGCAAACATGAAGCGGATTTTTTATCTCGTCTTCAGCGCGGTCGGTCTCGGCACCTGCATCTTCGTCCGCGATTTTCTGCCCGTGCGCGGACTGGCCGTGGTCTATCTGCTCATGGCGAAACTGATGGTGGACACGGCGCGCTGGGCGGCGACGGACTGGCGGCTGGTCATTTCGTTCTGGGCCTACGCGCTGGTGCTCGCGGGCATGTGGTTCACCATTTCGCCGTGGCGGCTGCGCGACATCATCAACTGGTCCGTCGCCACTGAATCCCGCACGCGCCTGACCAGTGGCGTGCGCGTGGCCTTCGGCCTGTTCGTGATCGTGCTGGGCCTGACCGTGTTCAAGGCCACGGAGGCCAAGGCGGCGACGAACCGGGCTGCGCTGACTGCTCCGCAGGCGACCGCCGGACTTTGAGCTGTGAGCCGCGGGCGCATCCTCGTCATTCGCGGCGGAGCCATCGGTGATTTCATCCTCACGCTGCCCGCGCTGGCCGCGCTGCGGAAACAGTTTCCCCAAACGCATCTCGCCGTGCTCGGCTATCCGCGCGTGGCGACGCTCGCCGAACTGGCCGGCTCGGCGAATGAAGTGCGCTCCATCGAAGCCCGCGCGCTGGCCGGCTTCTTCGCCCGGCGCGGCGAACTGGACGCGGCGCTCGGCGAATGGTTCGGCGGTTTCAACATCATCCTCTCCTACCTCTACGATCCTGACGGCATCTTTCAGGAGAACGTGGCCCGCGTCTCCAAGGCGCAGTTCATCCCCGGCCCGCACCGTCCCGACGAAGCACAGGACGTTCATGCCACCGAAGTATTTCTAAAACCGCTGGAACGCCTCGCCATCTTCGGCGCAGACGCGGAACCGCGCTTAACCTTCAACCTTCAACCTTCAACCTTCAACACGCTCGCCCTCCACCCCGGCAGCGGTGGCGCGAGCAAGAACTGGCCGGAGGCGCGCTGGCTCGCCCTGCTCCGCCGCATTGCCACGGAAACAAACTGGCGCGTGCTGCTCGTGGGCGGCGAGGCCGAGGGTGAACGCGTGCAGCGCCTCGCGCCGCAGATGCCGGCGGAGCGGCTGATGATGGCGTGCAACGAGCCGCTGCCGGAACTCGCCCGCCGATTCACCGCCTGCTCGGCGTTTGTCGGCCACGACTCCGGCATCACGCATCTTGCGGCGGCGAGCGGTCTGCGCGGACTCGCGCTCTGGGGCGGGACGCGCGCGGAAATCTGGCGTCCGCGCAGCGAACGGTTTGAACTGCTGCGCGCGGAACGCGGGCTGGAACAGTTGGAGCCGGCCGCCGTGTTCGCCGCCGTTTCCCGCCTGATGAGTTGAACCACGGAAGACACGGAAAACACGGAAAGGAATTCCCCGGTTTTCATTCCGTGTTTTCCGTGTCTTCCGTGGTTCAACCTTTCTGATTTCCAATTTCTTTCCCGCCGCTAACGTCTCGCGCATGGATTCATTGCTGAAGTTGATTCGCGAGAACGCGGCGTGGAAGCCGGCGGAACTCGCCGCCATGCTCAATCTTTCCGAGAGCGAAGTCATCGCCCTCATCAAGAAGCACGAGGCCGAGGGCGTCATCCTCGGCTACCGCGCCATCCTCAATGTGGAGAAGCTCGGCCTCGAAGGCGTGCGTGCGGTCATCGAGGTGAAAATCACGCCGGAGCGCGGCGGCGGCTTCGACCGGCTGGCTGAGCGCATCGCAAAGTATTCAGAAGTGCAGTCCTGCTACCTCATGTCCGGCGGCTACGACTTGCTCGTGGTGGTGCAGGGGAAAAATTTGCGCGACGTGGCGACGTTCGTGTCCGAGAAGCTCGCCACCGTGCAGGGCGTCATCTCCACCGCCACGCACTTCATGCTCAAGCCCTACAAGGAGCAGGGCGTGCTGATGAAGGTGGAAGTGAACGAGGAACGGCTCGCCGTTGCGCCGTGACCGTGAATGACGAATGACGAATGGTCATTCCCGCACCAAACCAATGTCACTGAAGCTCATGCTCATTTTTTCCAATCATCGGCCCGGGTCCATTCGTCATTCGTCATTCGTCATTCGTCATTTCCCACTGACCTGCCATGCGTAAAAAACTCTCCCCCTTGGTCGGCCTCATCATGGGTTCCCAATCCGACTGGGAAACGATGCAGCACGCGGCGGCGCAACTCAAAGAACTCGGCGTGCCGTTTGAAGCCGAGGTCGTCTCCGCGCATCGCACGCCGGATTTGTTGTTTCAATACGCGTCGGGCGCGGCGAAGCGCGGGCTGGAAGTGATCATCGCTGGTGCCGGCGGCGCGGCGCATCTTCCCGGCATGTGCGCGGCCAAGACTTCGCTGCCTGTGCTCGGCGTGCCCGTGGAATCGAAGACGCTCAAGGGCATGGACTCGCTGCTCTCCATCGTGCAGATGCCCGGCGGCGTGCCGGTGGGGACGCTGGCGATTGGCAAGGCGGGCGCGATCAATGCGGCGCTGCTGGCTGCGGCGATTCTGGGCAACAAACATCCGCAGTTCCGTGCCGCCTACGAAAAGTTCCGTGCCAGCCAGACCGCGAAGGTGATGTCAAACCGCAAGCCCGGCGTGGCCTGATGGAGGAGCGCGGACCGCCGAGTCCGCGTGATCGAAATTCGGGGAAGAAGAATGCCTCACGCCAAGATCGCCACGGGCGCAAAGTGGAACCAAAGCCAATTTTTCGCCGAGATACTTTTTCCTTCGCGTCCCCTGCGTTCTTGGCCTGAGGCAGCATGAACACGCGGACTCGGCGGCCCGCGCTCCTTCCTGCTCACAGCTTCTGCTGCTTCAACTGCTTCTGAATCAACTCGATGCGTTTCGCCGCCGCCTCCTTGAGCGAGGGAATCCGTTCCGCCAGCCGCACAAAAAGATTCACCGCCTTCTCCCACTCCCCCTGCAACTGGCAGATGTCCGCCGCGCTGAACGTCGCCTCCTTCAGCCAGAACGGCTCCGGCTCCTCACCCGCGCGCGTCGGGAAAATTACTTCGAGATAATTCGTGAGCGCGGCTTGGCGCAGCGCCGCCACTTCCGCCGCTGAGTTCGTGGCCAGCAGCGCCTGCGCGCGATAGACATGGCCGAGTCCGACCTGCGCCTGCTGCCGCGTGGCGGCGTCCGCTTTCGGCGCCGCGAGCGCGCGTCCGTAGTAGTCCAGCGCGTCGGCGTAGTTCATCGGGTCCGCCGTGCCGAGCTGGTAATGGCAGAGCGCGACCTCGCCCCACGCGCGCGGCACCTGCGGATCGTC
The DNA here is from genome assembly GCA_031380445.1 of Pedosphaera sp. GTDB lineage: Bacteria > Verrucomicrobiota > Verrucomicrobiia > Limisphaerales > SIBH01 > JANNGC01. Next base: position 2,688 of record JANNGC010000823.1, on the reverse strand, counting down.
GGGGAAGAAGCGCGGCACCTGCGCGTACACGCTGCGCGCCTCACGGAAGTTGTCGAGCTGGTTCGTCCACGGACGGACTTTGAAGGCGTCGCCATACGCGAAGTAGCCCTGCACCAGGATGGACGCGGGACAGTTCGTGTCGTTGAGCAGGGCGGTCAGATGATTCGTGGCGCTCTCGAAGCGCGGCTGCAACAGCGCGGCCCGGCCCGCCTTCAAGCGCGCCTGATAGCTCACCGTCGTGACCGGCCAGTTCGTGTTTTCAAAAACCAATTGATAATTTCGCAACGCGTCGTCGTAGCGTCCGGCGCGCAAGTGATGATCGCCAATCCAGTTCTGCGCGCGCGCCGCGAGCGGGTTGAGCGGAAAGCGCGCGACGAAATTCGTGAACAGCGTCAGCGCGTTCATCTCACGCCCGGCGAGAAAGTTTGCGGTGGCCCGGAGAAATTCCGCGCGCGGCAGGCTTGTGTTGGTGGGAAAAAGATCCGCCCACGCGTCGTATTTTCCAATCGCCGCCGGCCAATCGCGCTCGCGCTCGAACGAACGCGCCACAGCCAGTTCCACCTCGGGCCGCAGCGGCGAATCAGGAAACAGTTCCGTGAAACGTGCGAACTCCTTCCGCGCCGCCGCCGGGTCGCCGAGTTCATCCACCGTCTGGCCGAAGAGCAGCAGCGAGCGCTCGGCATAGCTGTTCGCCGGATACTCGCGCAGGATCGCATCGAGCGCCTCGGCGGCGGCGCGACGGTCCCGCGCGGCGAGACCGGCCTGCAACAGTTGGTAGCGCGCGCGCGGCGTCAACTCGCGCTGGACGCGCGGCAGCATGGCGTAATTCGTCAGCACGAGCCGGTAGTCGGCGATGGCGTTGGTCAGGTCGCCCGATTGAAACGCGAGGTCCGCTGATTTGAAACGCGCCACGGCCTGTGCTTCCGACCATGGCAGTGATTCCGCCGCGACGCGAAACGACGCGAGGCTCTCGGGAAATTTGTTTTGCGCGAGCAACGCCCAGCCGCGCACCGCGCGTGCCTGGCTGCGGAACGGGCTGTTCGTGAACTGGGTCAGCAGCTTGTCGCAATCGAAGATCACATCCGCGAGCAAGTCGGTGCCGGGCGCGGCGGCGTTCGTGCTGGCGAGCGCGAGTTGATGCTGCTTGAGCCGCAGTTCCGCCTGAGTCAGCAGCACGAGATCCGAGCCGGTTTCATTCGGACGCGCGACCACGAATTCCTGCAAGCGGGCCAGCGCATTGCTGAGTTGTCCCTGTTCGACCAGCAGTTCCACGGTTTTGAAAACGGCTTCACGCGTGCGCGTCGCGGGCATGCCGGGCCGCTGGTTTCGCGCATACGCCGCCATGGCTTCGTCCGGCCGGTTCAACGCTTCGAGCACCTGACCTTGCAGCGCTGAAGCGGAGGCCTCGAGCACGACATCGGCGGTGGCGAGGGCATTGGTGAAAAGATTGGTCGCGGTGACGAGCGCCTCTTCCAACTGCCGCGCGCCCCACTGCGCCTGCGCGATGCGATAAGCGCGTTCCCATCTCGTGCGCGCCGCGAGCGTGTCCTCGGGAATGGCCCCGGCCACTCGTTCCGCGCTGGCGTAGTCGCGCTGTTCCAGCAGCGTGTCGGCGAGCAACAGACGCCCGCGCACCACGGCTTCGCTGGCGGGCGCGCGCGTGGCGGCTTCCTGAAACAATCCAGTTTGCAGCAAGGCTGCGGTGCGCGGCCACTGCTGCAATTGAAACCGTGCGTGCGCCTCCGCGAGCGTGGCGTCGAGACGCAGCGGTGAATTCGTGTGCAGTGCAACCACCGCGGCGTAGTTCGTCGCCGCCGCCTCGAACTGGCCGCTCTCCGCGTGAATGCCCGCGAGGTCGAAGAGAAATTGATCCGCCACGCCGCCCGCCCGGGGCTGGTTGGTCGTGAGAATCTGAAGCGCGGCCGGAAATTTTTTCTGCTGGAGCGCGGCCTTGGCTTGCTTGAGCACCGCCTGCGGCACGCGCGGCGAAGCAGGATATTTCACGATGAAATCTGCGAACAGTTTCTCCGCGCGATCATGAAAGCCGTCCTGCCGCGCCTCCTCGGCATTGTTGAAGGCGCGCGCCTCCGCGTCCGCCGCGTGCAGGCGCGGCAGCACGCTGCTCCCGCACAGGAGAGCGGCGATCCAGATCAGTCGGGTGAGCCAGCGGCGCTGCATTTCATTTCTTTATCCGCCACGCGCGCGTGAGAGGCGATGCAAAAATCGGGCAGGAGCTTCGAGTGGGCGCTCCGTCGTAACGCCGGCTTTCCAGCCGGCAGGTTGCGAGACTTTCCAGTCTCGCGTTGATGACAAACCGGACACGTTACTGCGCGCCACCAATCTTCAGCGGCTTCACTCGATCCCCGTCGTTGATGCGGTCGCCGGGATAAATGATCACGCCGTCACCTTCGTTCAGGCCGCTGGTGATTTCGGTCTCGGTGCCGGAAGTGCGTCCGGTGGTCACGGCTTGAAAGGTGGCGCGTCCTCCGCGCACTGCGAACACCGCGTGCTGTTCGCCGCGCCGGAACACCGCGCCGGAAGCGACCTTCAAAACCTTGTCCGCCTCCCAGGTGATGATGCGCGCCTCAACGCGGAAATTGTCGCCCACACTCGCGCGCTTCTCCACGGGCGTGACGATGTCCGCGATGACATTCACCCGCTGTTCTTCGACGCCGAGCGCGGAGACTT
>JANNGC010000806.1:0-2351 GCA_031380445.1 Pedosphaera sp. | reverse complement strand
CGAAATCAGGCATACGGGTAACCGTATCGTGGGTTCGACTCCCACCCCTTCCGCCAATTCTCTCTACGCAAGGATATCCTTCACAACTTCGCCCGACACATCCGTGAGCCGGTAGTCGCGGCCCTCGAAACGATGCGTGAGCTTGGTGTGATCGATGCCGAGCAGATGCAGCATCGTGGCGTGGAGATCGTGAACGTGAACCGGGTTCTCCGTGATGTTGTAGGCGAAGTCATCGGTCGCGCCGTAGGTCACGCCGCCCTTGATGCCGCCGCCGGCCAGCCAGAGCGAGAAGCAGCGCGGATGATGATCGCGGCCCCAGCTTTCCTTCTTGAGTTCGCCCTGGCTGTAGCTGGTGCGCCCAAATTCACCGCCCCAGATCACCAGCGTGTCGTCGAGCAGACCGCGCTGTTTCAAATCGGCGACGAGCGCGGCGCTGGCCTGGTCGGTGGTCTTCGTCTGCTTGCGGAGTCCGGGGGGCAGATCGCCGTGATGATCCCAGTCGCGATGGCAAAGCTGGATGAAGCGCACGCCGCGCTCGGCGAGCCGGCGCGCGAGCAGGCAGTTGTTCGCGTACGACGCTTTGCCCGGCTCCGCGCCGTAGGCTTCGAGCACGGCCTTCGGCTCCTTCGAGATGTCCATCAACTCCGGCACGCTGGTCTGCATCCGGTAGGTGAGTTCGTAATTCTCGATGTGCGTGGCGATCTCGGGATCGCCCATCACGCCGAGCTGCATCCGGTTCAACTCCTGCATCGAATCAATCAGCTTGCGCCGCGCGGCGGCGTCGATGCCCTTGGGATTCGATAAATACAAAACCGGATCGCCCGCGCCGCGAAACTGCACGCCCTGATAATTGCCCGGCAGAAATCCATTGCCCCAGTAGCGCGCCTGCAAGGACTGCCCGCCCCCGCCGCTCAAGAGCACGACGAAGCCCGGCAAGTTCGCGTTCTCGCTCCCGAGTCCGTAGGTGATCCACGAACCCATCGTGGGCCGGCCGGGCTGCTGGTTCCCCGTGCCGAAGAAAGTCACCGCCGGGTCGTGATTGATCGGCTCGGTGAACATCGAACGGATGAGGCAGAGGTCGTCAGCGTGCTTCGCGATGTTCGGCAGCAGTTCGCTGAACTCCATGCCGGACTGGCCGTGCTTCTTGAACTCGAACGGCGAGCCGACACAGAGAAATTGCTTCTGCCCGCTCGTCATGCCCGTGATGCGCTGCCCCTTCCGCACCGACGCGGGCAGTTCGGTCCCGGTGAGTTCCTTGAGCTTGGGCTTGTGATCAAACAGATCCATGTGCGACGGCGCTCCCGACTGGAAGAGGTAGATGATGCGCTTGGCCTTCGCGGGATGGTGCAGCGCCGGCAGGATTCCGCCGACCGGATTCGCGGCGGCAATCTTCTTCTCCGCGCCGAACAGATTTCCATTCAGCAGCGACGACAAGGCAAGCGCGCCAAGTCCCGTGGAACTGCGCGCCAGGAACGCGCGGCGCGAGGCGAGTTGGTTGAGGTCGTGGGGGAAGTTCATGGGCGGGGAAAAGTCACCAGGCCGTCGGGGCCGGATATTTGGCAAACTCCGGATCGCGCGTGACCACCGTCATTCCTTCCACCACCGCCTGGGCCAGAATCAGCCGGTCAAACGGGTCGCGGTGATGAAACGGCAGGGTCAGCAAAGCGGAGAGATGGCCGACGGTCACGGGCAGCAACTCAAAACCATTCTTGTGCAGCATGTCCGGGAACACTTCATCGAAAGTTCCGGTCAACGACAGTTTCCCGTTGCCCAACTTCAGCGCGATCTCCCAGAGCGAAACGACGCTGACGTATTTCACATGATCCAGATTCTCGACCAGTCCGGCGGCGCGCGCGCTCAATTGCGGATCATCGGCGAGGAACCAGAGCAGCGTGTGCGTGTCGAGCAGGAGCTTCATCCCACGTAGTCTTTGAACTCGTCGAGCGGCGCGTCGAAGTCGGGAGCCATCTGGATGCGTCCGCGCAGGCTGCCGCGTTGCGGACGCGGGCGGACGGACGGGGGGATCGTGACCAGCATGGCCTTGGGCTGGCCGTCGCGCGTGATCGTGATGGGTTCGCCGTCCGAAACTTTCTCCAACAGATCGGCGAGGCTGGATTGCGCGACTTCAAACGACACCGTTTTCATAAGTTGAATTGAGATTAGCCGCTGCGCGGGCAATGGCAATGCTGGCGGCGGTGGAATTCATTTCGTCATCGCCTCGTTCAGGTTCAGCAGCACGTTGGCCACGCCGGTCATGGCGGCGTGGTCAATCGTGTTCAGGTCTTTCGGACGTGGCGACTCGCCGATGCTCAACAGTGCCACGGCGGCGTTGATGTCGGCGGCGAAACGGG
>JANNGC010000789.1:0-7840 GCA_031380445.1 Pedosphaera sp. | reverse complement strand
AGTGAATGCCAACGTGCTGCTCGGCAGCAGCTCGGGCTTCAGCCTCGCCGGCCTGCGCGAACTGGACGGACGGGAGCGCGAGCGCGGCGTTGGTTTCGTTCAGCAGGTTGGTGCCGAACGCGCGCCACTGGTAGCGCAGGTTCGCGCCATTCGCGGCGAGGCTGAAGCCCGAGCTGCTGCCGAGCAGCACGTTGGCATTCACTGGCTGGGCGGTGATCTGCGGAGCCGCGCCGCCGCCGGGCGCGGAGCCGGGCGTGGGCGTGCCGGCCAGCCAGTTGCCCGCATCATTACCGTAGGCGGCGGAGTTGATCCGGTGCAGCGACGCGCCGTAGCCATCGGCGGCGGCGGGCCAGGGCGCGGTGTCGAGGTAATCCACCTTGTCCACGAGCGCGTAGGTCGTGCCGTTCGTGCCGGGCGGCAGCGGGCGGCGCAGTTCCACGTCCTCGCCGGAGTTGTCGAGCTTGCCCGTCCACGGGCCGAAGATTCGCACCGCCGGACTGACGCCGAACTTCGCGCGGAAGGCGTCGAGCAAGGTCGTGTTCAACGGATCAAAACTCACGACGAGCGCACGCTCGTCCGCCGCGAGCGTGATGTTCAGGGGGAAGGCAAAAGCCACCGCCTCGGTCAGGTGCCACGTATCGGTGGGCAGCGCCGCGCTGAACAAATCCACAGCCGCGAGTCCCGCGTTGTGCAGCTCGATGAACTCGTCGAGTTCGTTGTCCAGCGCGGCGATCTCCGCCGGGCGGTACATGATTTCCGCAATGACCACGGGGCCGATGCGCGGGCCGGCGTTGGTCGCGCCAAAGGTGTTCGCAAGCTGCGCCACGAAATGATCGCCGCCCGAGCCGTCCACGAAACGCCCGAAGCTCACGCCCTCCTCGGACGCGCCGAAGTCGTAGCCATGCACATGGCCGGTGAGGTTGGTGCTCGCGTCGGCGGAGAAGAGCCAGATTTCATCGCCGTCCGCGCCGAGCGAGAAGCTGCCGGGCGTGCCGGGCGCGGGATTGAAGTCCGCCTCATTGAAGACGAGGAAACCGCCGGGCGCGATGGTCGTGCCGCTCGCGATACGGAATTTTTTCGGCGTGAAGAAATCATCGGTGAGGAACCAGCCGGCGAGGTTGACCGTGTTGGTCGTGGGATTGTGCAGCTCGATCAAGTCCACGTCCGGCAGCACCGAGTTGGCGAGGACTTCGTTCACGACCACGGGCGCGATGGTGAACGCGGGATCGGCCACGCCGGGCGAGCCGCCGGGACTGGTCGAGTTGCGCCAGGTGTCCGGCGAGTTGTAATCGCCGGGCGCGGCGGGATCGCGGTTGACGAGCGAGAAGTTGAGTCCGTCCGTGAGGCGATACCACTCGTCGCGATACGTGAAATCAAAGAGCACTTCGCCGACCGGGCCGTAGAGAATGATGCGGTCGCCCGCGTTGTTCAGCGTGCCGTCGAATTCCCCGGCGATGCGGAAGCCGGTCCCGTAGCGGGACTCGAAGGCGGCGCGGTTGTTCACGACGAGGATGGATTCGCCCGCTGCGAGCAGCAGCGATTCAAACGCCTCGAAGCGCACCTGCGCGTTGTCCACGTCGAGCGCGGTGTCAATCATCCCGTTGCGTCCGGCAAATTCCAGCCGCACGTCCGCCGGGGCCAGCCCGGTGATGAAGAGATTCGACAGCAAAATAATCGGCGTGCCGGGCGTGCCGAAAATATCCGGCGTGAGCACGACCGTCGCGTAGCTACCGCCGACATACGCATCAATCACGACGTGCGCGTGATGAAACAGGCCGTTGTCCAAATCCAGCGCCGCCGGGGCCACGCCCGCGCTGCCCACGTTCGCTCCGTTCCAGTAGAGCGCGGCGTCGTTCACGTAGTTCGAGGGATGGAACGCGAGATCGAGCGCGAGCGTGTTCGTGAACGCGGGCGCGTCGGAGAACTGCGCGAGCGCGGAGCCGTTGCCGTTGGTGCCGAAAGGCGTCTTCGGCAGCAAGATCATGGAGAGTCCGGCGGAGGTGCCGCCTTCGTTCGCGAACTGGACGTTCACGTTGTCCACGTCGTGCGCGGCGTTTTCGCCGCCGGTGCGCGCGCCGAACGCGGCGCGCATTTCGTACGGGTTCACGCCGTTGATCACCGCGTCCTGGAAGAGCGTGGCGGTCGCGCCGGGCGGGCCAAAAATATCTGGCGTGACTTTGATCGTGACCAGCGCGCGGCCTCCGCTCATGCGAGTAATGACCTGCATCCGATGGAAACGTCCGTTGGAAAGATCGAAGGCCGGCGTGGCCGGAGCGCCCACGATGGCCCCGTTCCAGTGCAGCGACACGTGGTTGTTGTTAATCTCGGCGTTGTTGTACACATCTATGCCCACGCCGAGCGAGCCGGTGAGATTCGGCTCTTCGCCGAGGCTCGGAGCCGCGCCGTTCGTGGCGTACGTCGTCGTGTTCAAGAGCGCAAAGCCCATGCCGTCCGCCTGGCCCGCCCCGGGCGTGACGCGGAAATCAAACGTGGCGATGACGGTGTTCCAAGCGCCGGGCGTGCTGCGATTGAGGCCCGCCGTGCCGGCCAGCGCGTTCGTGGCCGGCACCACGCGCAGGAAGCCGCCTTGTGATCCGGCGTCGCCCGGCAGGACGACTGCCGAGCCGCCCAGCGTGTAAGCCGTGCCGGCCACATCGAAGTTTTGCAAAGTCGGCAGGCCGTTGCTCACGGCCGGCGGAACCGTGCTCGCACGGAAATCAAAGTCCGCCGTGATGCGACCGTAGGCGCCGGCTGCGGTCTGCGCGAAGGCGGCGCGATTGCGCGTCAGGTTCGTCGCGCCGCCGGTGAGGAGGCGCAGGAAATCTCCGTCCGGCCCGCCCGCCGTGAGCGCGGGCGCGGGCAGCGCGTTCAAGTTCGTGGGGAAGAAGCTCGTGCCGCCGCCGCCAAAGTTGTTCGACGTCAGCACGCCTGACGGCACCAGCACCGAGGGCAGGAACGTGAAATCAATCCCGCCGCCGAGCCGCGCGTTCTGCAAGTTGATCGCCGACGCGCCGGTGTTCTTGATTTCCAGATACTCAAAATCATCACCCGTCCACGGCCCGCCCGGCAGCGGATCATCCGGGTGATACATGATTTCACTGATGGCCAGCGTGGTGGGCGTGATCACGAAGACGGCCTGCGCGGGCGGACTCCACGCGTTCGTGAGGAAGGCGCGCGCGAAGACGCCGGCGTTGTTCGTGAGATTGAGCGCGCCGGAGTAGGGCAGGGCGGAGGCGCTGATCGCGCCGCCGGGCGCGCGCGGATCGGTGCCGTCGAGCGTGTAATAAATCGTCCCCGCCGCCGCGCTGATGGCGAGCGGGGTATTGTTCGTGATCGTGCCGCCATTGCGCGAGAGCGCGGGCGTGCGGAGGAAGCGCGCCTCGACCCACGCGTGGCGTCCGGTGATCCATTTCCTCATCTCGCCGATCATCGCGGGATAGCTGCCGGGCGTGGCGTAGTTCACGTCGAAGTTCAGCGTCACGCCGTCGGTGCCCGTGGGCACGAGATTCGCGCCGTCCGGATTGGGCCAGACGTAATTGCTCAGGCGCGGCCAGCGGGCGAACTCGCGCGCCTGCGCCTCGTGCAACTGGTTCGTGATCGTGTTCACGCGCGCGAGCAGGTTCGAGAGCGCGAAGATGTTGGTGCGCAACTGACCCCAGCGGTCGGTGATCTTCTGGTAGAAATCCGGATCGGTGCGCAGGCGGCTGAGCCAGATGTCTTCCTGCCCGCCGAGCAGCGGGAAATACCAGTTGTTCGTGTTGCCGCCTTCGAGGTAGTTCGCATTGCCCCACGAGAGGTTCCAGTCCCAGATCGGTTCCATGCGAATCTTCTCGCCGCGATCCTTCTGCATGTAGTTGCTCAGGCGGTAGCCATCGATGTTCTTCGGGAAGTCCACGATCCAGTGCTGGTCCACGAGCGAGTCCACATCAATGTATTTGCGGTAGCCGAAGAGCGGGTCGCGCCAGTTCGCGCCATAGAGCACGGCCTCGAACTCGTTCAAATGATTGGTCAGCCACGAACGCTGGAGCGGCGTGAGGTTTGAGCCGTCGGGATCGTGATACTGCATGGCCGAGCCGTTCGCCGCGATGGTCGCGGTCTGGTAGAGCGTGGTGAACTCAATGTCGCCGGGGCTGCCCTTGTCCTTCTTGAAGATGTAACCGCCGGTGATCGGATCGCCGGGTTGGCCGGTCTGCGGTTCGCGGATGTCCACGCGGTCATCATCAATGCGGATTTTTTCCAGCAGCACGAAGACGCCGCGATAGTCGTTCGTCGTGAGCTTCAGCGCGGTCGTCCGCACAAAGACTTCCACGAAGCGCCGCCGCACCGCGTAGTGGCCCATGGCCTCGTGCAACTCGTAAGTGAGGTAGTCGTTCATCAGCGTCTTGTCGGTGTAGGGCGCGTAGAGCACCCAGTCGCTGCCCTTGGGCAGCCCGAGCAAGGAGTCGCTGAGGTCGCGGTTGTCCTCGGTGTTCAGTTCCACGTTCATCGAGTTCTTCGGGAAGCCGAGCGAGCTTTGCCCTTTCAACTCCACGGCGATGCGGCCCTGCCAGTCGGGCGTGGCGTTGAACTGCGTGCGGTTCCCCGGCCCGTTCGTTTCCAGCATCGTGGCATACGCGGGGATGCGCGCCTCGGCCACGATGCTGCCGCCCGAGGTGTTGATGATGAAGAGCGGGAGGTTGCCCGCAAAATTTGTCAGCGCCGGATCAATGATGATGTAATTCGCCGCCGTGACCTCGCTCTCGATCTGCCCCGCCTGAAAAGTCCGCGCGCGCAGCACATAGTTCGCGCCCACGCCCAGCGGCGCGATGTAGAGAAACGAGTTCGCCGTCGGCTCCGAGCCGTCAATCGTGTAGCGAATCTCCGACGACGAGGAGGCCGTGGTCATCGCGACCTCGACCATGTTCGACGTGAACACGCCGGGCGGCGGCGAGAACACCACCGGACTCAGCCGCCCCGCCGCGCCCACGTTGTTCCACGCGCCGGGCGTGGCGGGCGTGATGAAATTCACCTGCGTGCTGACGAGAAAATCCGCGCCGATGAGCTGCGGTTCGATCAGGAAATCCTCATTAGCCGCGCCCACGTTCAGCCCCTGCACCGCGAGCAGATTTGTCCCCGCGACCAGCAGGCCGCGAAACGGCGTGAGGTCGAAATCCTCGAAGGCCACCAGCGCGGGCGGCGGCGTGAACTGCACGTTCACGTTGTCCAGATCGAGCGAGAGATCCGCGCCGCCGGTGCGCGCGGCGAACTGCACGCGGCAGTCGTAGGGATTCAAGTCGGCGACGAAGAAATTCGTGATCGGCGTGTAGGGCGCGGCCGGCACGCCGTTGATGTTGCCCGTGAACGTCACGGCCACGCGCGCGCCGCCGGTCACATGCCGGAGCGTGATCTTCACATGATGAAACTGGCCCGCCACCATCTCGAAGGTTGGGCGCGGGATGTTGATGTTCAGCCGCTCGCTGCCGTTCCAATGCACCGACACGTCGTTCGCCGTGCCGTGCGGATACACGTCGAAGCCGATGCCGAAGACACCGGGATAGTTCGGCTCCTCGATGCCGAACGAGGGCTGCACGACGATGCCGTTGCCGTTCGTGCCGTACGTGGACGTGGGAATGTCATGAAGGCGAAGCCGTCCGCCGGATCATTCGCCGCGTCTGTGATGCGGAAATCAAAGTCCGCCGTGATCGTTTCAAACAAGCCGGGCGCGTTTTGCCGGAAGGTCAGCGAGTTGAACTGGGCGTTGACCGGGTCGGTCACGAGGCGCAGGAAATTTCCCGTGGTGCCCGCGCCGGGCGGCTGCACGGACGGCGGCGGCGCGGCGTTGTTCTGCTGGAGCACGTAGTTTGTGGCGCCGGAGTCGAAGTCCTGCACGAGCAGCCCGGCGGCGGGCGGGCCGTGGTTCGCCGTGGCGGCGGAGTTCCATTGCGGCGAGGCCGGCGCGTTTCGGCGCAGGACTTCCGTGCCGTTCAGATACGCCACGAAGCCGTCGTCATAGCGCATCCGCAGCGAGAGAGATTTGTACGTCGCCGGATCCACGACCGTGAACGGCACACGCAAGTAGGCCGTCGCGTTCACGTTCGACATCGCCGCGCCCACGTCGAGTCCGATGGCGGGAAGATAATTTGTCCCGAGGTCGTAGCCCATGCCGATCACCCCGCCCAGCCACGACGAATCATCGAAGAGGAGGTTGCGCCAGCCAGTGCCGATGTCGCCAACTGGCACCAGCGCGCGGCCGGACGCGCCTGCGCCCAGCAGCGTTTCCGGCACGCCCGTCATGATGAAACCGTATGACAGGTTCTGATACTGGTTCGGGAACTGCGGGGCGAACTCTGTGGCCTTCGTCACGCCGTCCGGGCGGATGAGCGCGAGATATTCACCGCCCGCCGCGAGGCTGAAGTTCGCGTGCAACGGAGCGCCCGGCACCCGGCGGTTCTTGCCCGAGGCGAAGACGATCACGAACGAGTTCGGCGCGATGTTCGTGGAGGGGAACTGCCACTTGGTGAGCTGCGCGGCGTTGTCCGTGAGAGACCAGCCCGCCGCGTTCACGTTGACGCCGGCGGTATTGTAAATCTCAATCCAGTCCGAGAAGGCGTTGTCCTCGTCCCGGAGTCCCGAGCTGTTCACGGCCATGAACTCGGTGATGATCAATTGCCCGGAAGCCGGACGCACCGATGAAAACGCCGCCAGAGCGGCGCAGAGCCAGAAGAGAATTCGTGTACGCATGAGTTTGTCCTCGTTGGGAATGGCGCACCGTAGCAGCGCGATCTTTTCCGGGAAAAGTTTTTTCTCCTGCGCCCGCGCTGAAAACAAAAAAAACTCCAGCCGCCCGTTGCGGTCTGGAGTTTTCGTGTTCGCTTGAAGTTATTCGGCCTTGGCCTGGATGGGCTGCGGCTTGGCAGCTTCCGTCGCACACGAGTCATCGGTGGCGTGCGTGTGCGTCTCTTCCTTGCGCGAGAACGCTCCGCGTGCGCCCGCCGCCGGATTGATCGCCGCCTTCGCTTCCGCGAGATGGCCCTTGCCGATGCTCACGCCGTTGAAGGCCGTTTTCGCCAGCGCCGGACTCGCGGCCCACGGCTTGGGCTTCGCGCCGAAGTTGTAGGCAAAGTTTTTCCAGTTGTCGCCGGACTGGTAGTTCGTGCCGAGCGCACCGCTCGGGTCGTAGCCGCAGTGAACCATGCAATGCTCGCAACGCGGATCGCGCGCCACGCCGTTGACCACGCCGTATTTCTCCCACTGCACTTTCTCCAGCATCTCGGAGTAGCTCGGGTAATGGCCGTCGGTCATCAGGTAGCACGGCGCTTTCCAGCCCTTCACGTTGTAAGTCGGAATGGCCCACGCGGTGCAGGTCAGCTCACGTTTGCCGGAGAGAAATTCCTGATACACCGGCGTGCCGAAAATGGTGAAGTGCTTTCCCCACTCCTGAATCTTGGCGAACTTTTTCCGCGTCATGTCGCGCGTGAGGAAGAACTCCTTCGGGTCGCGGCCGAGGCGCTTGACCATGTCCTTCTTTGCGGCGTCGTAATCGTAGCCGGGAGAAATGGTGTGGCCGTCCACGTCCAGCGAGCTGAGGAACTTGAACATGTCCTCGATCTCCTGCACTTCGGTTTCCTTGTACACCGTCGTGTTGGTCGCAACCTGGTAGCCGAGAATCTTCGCCATCTTCATGGCGCTCACGCATTCCTTGAAGACGCCTTCGCGCTCCACGATCAGGTCGTGCGTGTATTCCAGTCCGTCCACATGGACGTTCCAATACATCCACTTGGTCGGCTTGATGGTCACTTTCTGGCGGGCCTTCTCGTCGGAGGCGCGAATGGTCTCCGCTTCCTTCGGCGTGATGAGATTT